>NZ_JBWKQM010000011.1:0-283249 GCF_059418745.1 Rhodoferax sp. GW821-FHT07F03 | reverse complement strand
TGGATATGAATACGCTGGGCAAACCATGAGCTATGTGTTTACTATGTCCTCGCACACCTGTTACCTAGGTACCCGGTCCATACAGCCACGCAAAAGAAAGTTACTGCGCTGCCGGGCGCACTCCCCGGCCAGGGATGCTAAAGGCACAAACCACGAACAAAGGTTCAAGCCCAATCGCCATCCAGCGCAGGATCTACCTGCACAACCAGCTATCAATTTGAGAGTGGTCGCCTACCCATCACCCGCGCACCCGTCCCTCAGGAATCACCAGCGGCGTCCCCGACACCGGATCCTCAATGATCCGGCACGGCAGATCAAACACCTGCTCCACCAGCGCCGCCGTAATGATGTCCTTCGGCGCGCCCTGGGCCACCAGTTTCCCTTGGCGCAGCACCACCAAATGATCTGCGTAGCGACAGGCATGGTTCAGGTCGTGCAGTACAGCGACCAGGGTGCGGCCTTGCTGCCGGTTCAGGTCGCGGAAGAGTTCCAGCAGGTCGATCTGGTGCGCCAGGTCCAGGTAGGTGGAGGGCTCGTCCAGCAGCAGCAACTGCGTGTCTTGCGCCAGCACCATGGCGAACCAGACGCGCAGGCGCTGGCTGCAGGAGAGTTCATCGACCCGTTAGCCATGCGTAGACCTTCAGAGGTTTGGGGTTATTTCGGCTTCTTGCGCAGGTAATACCTGCGTAGGCAGCTATGGTTTGCATAGCATCTGGTGCAACGGCCTTGACCCGTCTGCCGATCTGCGCCACCCGCAGGCAAAATGCCCGCCATGACGAACAAGAAAACCCTGCTGCTGGTCGATGGCTCCAGCTACCTGTACCGCGCATTCCACGCCATGCCCGACCTGCGCGCCGTACCCGGCGACCCGAAAAGCCCGGCCACCGGCGCCATCCGCGGCATGGTCAACATGATGACCAGCCTGCGCAAGGAAGTGCGCGCCGACTACGCGGTGTGCATCTTCGACGCCAAGGGTCCGACCTTCCGCGACGAGTGGTACCCCGCCTACAAGGCCACGCGCAGCCCCATGCCGGACGACTTGCGCACGCAGATCGAGCCGGTGCACGAAGTGGTGCGCCTGCTGGGTTGGAAGGTGGTGGCCGTGCCGGGCGTGGAGGCCGATGACGTGATCGGCACGCTGGCCCGGGTGGCCGGCGACCAGGGCATCGAGGTCATTGTCTCCAGCGGCGACAAGGATTTGAGCCAGCTGGTGAACGAGCATGTGACCATCATCGACACCATGAACGGCAAGCGCCGCGATGTGGCCGGCGTGACCAGCGAATTCGGTGTGCCGCCCAGCCTGATGATCGACTACCAGACCCTGGTGGGCGACACCGTGGACAACGTGCCCGGCGTGGCCAAGGTCGGTCCCAAGACGGCCGCCAAGTGGCTGATGGAATACGGTTCGCTGGACGCGCTGATGGAACGCGCCACCGAGATCAAGGGCGTGGCCGGCGAGAACCTACGCGCCGCCGTGGACTGGCTGCCGCAGGGCCGCCGCCTGGTGACCATCAAGACCGACTGCGATTTGGTGGAGCACATCGACGGCCTGCCTGCTCTCGATTTGCTAGCGTACACCGCACAGGATACGGGCGCGCTCAAGGCTTTTTACGAGCAATACGGCTTCAAGGGTCTGGCCAGCAAGCTGGACGGTGCCGCCGCCGAGCCGGCACCCGCCAAGCCGGCCAAAGCACCCAAGGCCGCCGCACCCGCCGAGCCTGGCTTGTTCGATGAGCCGGCCGAGTCAGCCGAGCCCGCCGCAGCACCTGGCCGCACGCCAGGCTTCGAGAATGTGCTGGGCTGGGAGGCCTTTGACGCCTGGCTGGCCAAACTGGAAGCCGCCGAGCTGGTGGCGCTGGACACCGAAACCAACTCCATCGATGAGATGGTGGCCGAGATCGTCGGCATCAGCTTCAGCGTGACGCTGGGCGAGGCCGCCTATGTGCCGGTGGCGCACAACTACCCTGACGCGCCCACCCAGCTGCCGCGCGACGAGGTGCTGGCACGCCTCAAGCCCTGGCTGGAAAATCCGGCCAAGCTGAAGCTGGGCCAGAACATCAAGTACGACCGCCATGTGTTCGCCAACCACGGCATCGAAGTGCAGGGCTATGCCCACGACACCATGCTGCAAAGCTATGTGCTGGAAGTGCACAAGCCGCATGGCCTGAGCAGCCTGGCCGAGCGGCATCTGGGCCGCAGCGGCATCAGCTTCGAAGACCTGTGCGGCAAGGGCGTGCACCAGCTCACCATCAACCAGGTGGACGTGGAAAAGACTGCCGAATACGCCTGCGAAGACGCGGACATGACGCTGGACGTGCACCGCTTCCTGTGGCCGCAGCTGGAGGCCGACGCCAAGCTGCGCGGCATCTACGAACTGGAGATTGCCTCCAGCGAAGCCCTGTACCGCATAGAGCGCAACGGCGTGCTGATCGATGCACCCACCCTGGCCAAGCAGAGCGGTGAACTGGGGGCGCGCATCCTGCAGCTGGAGGCTGAAGCCCATGTGCTGGCCGACCAGCCGTTCAACCTCAGCAGCCCGAAGCAGATCGGCGAAATCTTCTTCACCAAGCTCGGCCTGCCAGTGGTCAAGAAGACCGCGACCGGCGCGCCCAGCACCGACGAAGAAGTGCTGGAAAAGCTGGCCGAAGACTACCCACTGCCAGCCAAGATCCTGGAGCACCGCGGTTTGAGCAAGCTCAAGGGCACCTATACCGACAAGCTGGCCTTGCTGACCCTGCCGCGCAGCGGCCGGGTGCACACCCACTACGCGCAGGCGGTGGCAGTGACCGGGCGCCTCAGCAGCAACGACCCCAACCTGCAGAACATCCCCATCCGCACGCCCGAAGGCCGGCGCGTGCGCGAGGCCTTTGTGGCGCCCGCCGGCAGCGTGATCGCCAGCGCCGACTACTCGCAGATTGAGCTGCGCATCATGGCCCACATCAGCGGCGATGCGTCGCTGTTGCGCGCCTTCCACGAAGGCATAGACGTGCACCGTGCCACCGCCGCCGAGGTGTTCGGCGTGACGGTGGAGCAGGTGAGCAGCGAGCAGCGCCGCTACGCCAAGGTGATCAACTTCGGCCTGATCTACGGCATGAGTGCCTATGGCCTGGCGCGCAACCTGGGCATAGACAACACAGCGGCCAAGAACTACATCGACCGCTACTTCCAGCGCTACCCCGGCGTCAAAACCTATATGGACGAGACCAAGGCCCTGGCCAAAGAACAAGGCTATGTGGAAACCGTGCTGGGCCGGCGCCTGTACCTGCCCGAGATCAACTCCCCCAACGGCCCGCGCCGCGCCGGCGCCGAGCGCGCCGCCATCAACGCGCCTATGCAGGGCACGGCCGCCGACCTGATCAAGCTCAGCATGGTGGCGGTGCAGAAGACGCTGGACGATGAAAAGCGCGGTACCAAGATGGTCATGCAGGTGCACGATGAACTGGTGTTCGAAGTGCCCGATGGCGAGGTCGATTGGCTGCGCACCGCAATCCCGCGCCTGATGGCCGGCGTGGCCGACCTGAAGGTGCCGCTGTTGGCCGAGGTGGGTGTGGGCCCGAACTGGGACAAGGCCCACTGATTGCCATGATATCGCTATTAAGTTGATAGCTGCCAGCGCAGGTTTTATGTGCGCTGGTGGCTAAAAACTTCTGCTACCAACGCTCCTGGCAGATGGGGCGCGTAGCTAGGCCGGCCTTATTTAAACTTGAAGAAGGCGACGTCGTCGGTCAGGCGCTGCGCCTGCTCGGCAAGGCTGCTGGCGGCCGACGCGGTTTGCTCCACCAGCGCGGCGTTTTGCTGGGTGGATTGGTCCAGGTCTTGTACTGCAGTGGCGACTTCGGCAACGCCCTGGGTCTGTTCACGGGTGGCGGTGGAGATTTCGCCCATGAGGGTATCGATCTTGCTGGCGTTGGCCACGATTTCGCCAATGGTGGTGCCGGCTTCGGCCACCACCCGTGTGCCGACTTCCACCTGCTCGATGCTGGCAGAGATCAGGGCCTTGATTTCTTTGGCTGCGGCGGCCGAGCGGCCGGCCAGCGAGCGCACTTCTGACGCCACCACGGCAAAGCCCCGGCCTTGCTCTCCGGCACGCGCGGCTTCTACTGCGGCATTCAGCGCCAGGATGTTGGTCTGGAAGGCAATGCCGTCGATCACGCCAATGATTTCACCGATCTGGTTGGACGAGGCACGGATGCCGTCCATGGTTTTCACCACCTGGCTGATCACCTGGCCGCCCCGGGTGGCTGCGGCTGCGTTTTCACGCACGATGCTGGTGGCGCCCTGTACCGAGTCGGCCGTGTGTTTCACGGTGGAGGTGATTTGTTCCATGCTGGCGGCCGTCTTCTCCAGGCTGGCGGCATTGGACTCTGTGCGTTGCGACAGGTCCAGAGAGGCCGAGGCGATCTCGTCGCTGGCGGTCTGCACGCTGCCGGCTCCTTCTCGCACACTGGAGGCGATTTTTCGCAAACTGAGCTGCATCGTGCCCATGGTGAGCATCAGCTGCGCCACTTCGTCCGAACCCCAGGGCTTGGGAGCGGTGGTGAGGTTGCCCTGGGTGATCTCGGTCAAATGTCCGGATACTTCCTGCAGGCCGCCCATCATGACCTTGTAGAAGGCCAGCATCAGATAGATGGCCAGAGCGATGAAGAAAATGCAAATGCCCAGTTGGCTGAAGAATGCACGTTGCAGCCGGCTCATACGTTCATCCAGCAGCCCGTTCAAGCGTTCGCGCAGCTGCAGGTCCATGGCGCGTTGCTTGTCCACTGCCGTTGTCGCCAGAGCCAGGAATGCAGCCGGGTCGCCTTTGATGGACTCGCCCAGAATGTCTGTTTCGACAGTCTTGAGCAAGGCTTTTCGGGAGTCGTCTAGGCTCTTCATGTCGAATTTCTTGGCGACTTCGGGAAAGTCTTCTACGCCCAGTCGGAAGGAGTTATCAAACTGCTCGTCAATGAATTCAATCAAGGCGATGCTTTCGTGCAGAACCTCGGATGATTTGGGCGCCAACGCTTCCTTGCTTGCCAAAGTTGCATAGGCCAGACCACGCAGTCGCGCCAATTGTTCTGAGTATTTGGGCCCCAGCAGCACACCCACATTCATCACGTGGTAGCTCTCCAATTCCGGGTCCAGCGAGAGCTGCGAGTCGTCCGCGACGTCACTGATCAGCCCGAGCGCTTCATGGATCACAGCAGAGTGGGCTGCAAACGTGGCGTCAGGGGTGGCCGCCACGGGCGTCTGGGCAATGGCGTTGTGCGCCTTGCTCAGTGCTTCGAATCTATTTTTGGTGCCGCTTGCCGCCGGGTTGAACAGCTTTTGTTGCGCAGCCACTTTCTCGAATGCGGCATTGGCCTTGGTTTGCATTTCGGCCATATCAGCGGACTTCGCGCTGGCCGCGCGGCGCAGGTTCTGTGCTGCAGCGATGTATTCGGTGACGGGTGTCACATAGGCAATGCCTTGCTGTTCGCTGAGGGTGACGTTGATCTGGTCACGGGTCTGTTGCCAGAACAACCAGACCAGCAATGCCAGCGGTATCACCAGCATGATGGATATCCAGGCGGCTTTTGCAGGAAAGCTGATCGACCGGAAAAGTTTGACACCAGGAGCCAGCCAACCGTGGTAGCGAAAGAAGGAGCCGAATCCGGCGTCGTGGGTAGGCTGTCTCGTGCTCATTTATACAATCCCGCTAGTTACAAATAACTACAACCAGTGTAGGGTCTGAATCAGCTGCATTGGTTTGGTCGAGACAACTATGTTCACAAATGTTTTCTCGAGATAAGAACCAGTTGCATGCTGGCCGTAGAGGCATTCTGGATGGGTGATGTGCAGCTTGCAATTCTTTTTACGGCCAGACCCTGCCTGCGTCCAGCCGGGTTGGCTGGCTTGCTAACATCAGGTGACACATATATGTGTACATCGCCCCGCCGAGGGTGGTTTTTTGTTTGATGGACCCCATGACTCTTCTCGCAATTCTGGTGGGCACCCTGTGTGCCGGTATAGGCAGTGTGTGGCTGGCGGCTGCGCTCAGTTTCGGCGTGCTGGCGCGCTATACGCAGCACATGCTCAGCCTGGCGGCGGGTGCCTTGCTGGCCACAGCATTCATGCACCTGTTGCCTGAAGCCTTCGAGAGCCAGGCCGGCGCGCAAGAGCTGTTTGGCACGCTGCTGGTGGGTCTGGTGTTCTTTTTTCTGCTCGACAAGGCAGAGCTATGGCACCACGGCCATGAGCATCACCAGGGCCCGCAGGCCGATGGTCATGGCCATGCACATGCCCATGCCCATGACCACGGGCACTCGCATGACCACCACCATGCTGCACCGTTGCGTACCGGCGGCTGGGCCGTGCTTACGGGCGATAGCGTGCATGCCTTCGGCGACGGCATTTTGATTGCCTCGGCCTTCATGGCCGATGCACGCCTGGGCTGGGTGGCGGCGCTGGCCGTGCTGGTGCACGAGGTGCCACACCATATGGGCGACCTGGTGGTGTTGCGTGGCACTTCCAGCAACCGGCGTGCGGCGCTGGTCAAGGTTTCGCTGGCGGGCGCGGTAACGGCACTGGGTGGTGTGGTGGGCTTTGCCCTGGTGGACCTGCTGCACGAATGGCTGCCGTATTTTCTGGTGGTGGCCTCCAGCAGCTTTATCTATGTAGCGTTGGCGGACCTGATTCCTCAGTTGCAAAAGCGCCTGAGTGCGGCGCAAACTGCGGCACAAATCGCCTGGCTCTTGTTGGGTATAGGTTTGGTGACGGTGGTCAGCGGCCTGGCGCATGGCCACGCACATTGACCCCCGGGTCGGTCAGAATATCTGACTAGGCGATTTCACCAGCACACAGCGTTAGCGCTGCAGGGTAAAAGAGGTTTCGGAGCACCGATGTGGGTGGCCCATAGCCGCCAAAAAAGCGGAGTACACCATGGAAACACTGCAATTTCGTTGGACACCGGCGCAGGGTTGGGATGATGCCGGCCACAGCATGGTTGACGCCCAGCTGGTCTTCGTTTTTGCCGACCACCCGTATTTTCAGACCCCTGCTTGTTTCGAAGCCCTGCGACAGCGCTTTCCGCAGGCCTGCCTGCTGGGTTGCTCCACGGCGGGCAATGTGCAGGGCACTCTTATTAGCGATGGTGATGTAACGGTGACGGCGCTGCGTTTTGCGCGTAGCCGTGTGCGCTTGGTGTCTGCCGAGTTTGGCAAAGACGTGGCGCAGACCACGGCCGGGCTGATCGCCCAGCTGCAGGCCGATGATTTGCGCCATGTCTTTGTGCTGCTGGACGGCGAGCAGGTGGACGGCAGCGAACTCGTGGTCGGCCTGCGCAGTCAGCAAGGCGCCATTACCGGTGGCATTGCCGGTGATGGTGAGCGTTTTGGCGCGAACTGGGTGATGGCCGATGCGTGCGCCCGCCAGTCCTGTATTGCTGCCGTGGGTTTTTATGGCGATGTGTCGGCCAGTAGCACTTGCTTTGGCGGCTGGCAGGAGTTTGGCCCGGAGCGCCGTGTGACCCGTTCGCGCGGCAACTTGGTTATGGAGATCGATGGTCAGCCTGCGTTGGCGCTGTACAAAAAATACCTGGGCGAACTGGCGCAGGATCTGCCTCGCAGTGGCCAGCGTTTTCCGCTGGGCTTCAAGCTGCGCGCCGGCGGCGATATGCTGCTCCGCTCGGTGACGGGGGTGGACGAGGCGACGCAAAGCCTGTCTTTTGCGGGCTATGTGCCAGAGGGCAGCATCTGCCGTCTGATGCGCAGCCATCGCGATGGCTTGGTAGATACTGCGTTCAAAGCGGCAGAGGCCACAGCGGCCAACCTGGGTCAGCAGCAGGGCCTGTGCCTGGTGGTGAGCTGTATAGGGCGCAGGCTGGTGCTGAGCCAGATGGTCGAGGCCGAACTGGAGGCGGTGCAAGACCGGCTGGGCCCGGGCATGCGGTTGGCCGGTTTTTATTCTTATGGTGAGCTGGCGCCGTTCGGTGCCAGGATGGAATGCCAATTGCATAACCAGACTTTGGTATTGACCACGTTGCACGAATGACATTGCCCATGCATCCCTTGCTGGCGCGTCAAATGCGCCGCTACCTGCCGTCTGAATGGGGCGGCGAGCCTGCGCTGCGGGCTTTCCTGCATGCTGTGGACAGCTATTACCAGGAGGCTGACCAGGAGTGCCGCATGCTGGAGGGCGCGATGACGGTCAGTTCGCAGGAGCTGTCGGAAAACATCGCCAAGGCACGTAGCGATCATGCTCTGCTGCGCAGCGTGATGGATTCGATCCCCGATCTGATTTTTTTCAAGGCACAGAATGGCGAGTACCTGGGCTGCAACAAGGCCTATGAGCGCTATATGCGGGTGCAGGAGTCGGAGGTGATGGGTAAGACCGATTTTGATGTACTGGGTGATCCCCTGGCGACCGAATTGCTGGCATTGGATCAAGAGGTTTTACGCAGCGGCCGTCGCCATCTGACCGAGCGCTGGTTTGACAGCTGGGGCAAGCGCCCGCGCGTCTGTCTGGAGGTGATGCGCACGCCGTACTACGACGCCGATGGGCAGCTGCTGGGCCTGATCGGCATCGGGCGCGACATCACCGAGCGCAAGCTGTCGGACGAAACCATACAGCGCCAGGCAAATTACGACGCGCTGACCGAGCTGCCCAACCGCCGTTACTTCCAGGAGCGCCTGGAGCATGAGATGAAGCAGGCCAAGCGATCCGGCCATCCGCTGGTGTTGATGCTGATCGACCTGGACAACTTCAAGCAGGTAAACGACCTGTTGGGCCACTTTGCCGGCGACCAGCTGCTGGTGCAAGTGGCCCGTCGCATCACGGCCTGTGTGCGCGAGACCGATATGGTGGCGCGCCTGGGCGGCGACGAATTCATTGTGTCCCTGCCGGGTAATCTGCATTTGCAGCAGATCGAGACCGTGGCCTGCAAGCTGCTGGAAAGCCTGGCCGCGTCCTTCACGCTGGGCGAAGAAATGGCGCTGATCTCGGGCAGCATAGGCATCACCATCTACCCGGAAAACGGTGCTGATGCGCAAACCCTGCTGAAGAATGCCGACCAGGCCATGTACTTCGCCAAGGCCAGCGGGCGTAATCGCTACAGCCTGTTCACCCCGGTCTTGCAGGAAACCGCCACCAAGCGCCGCCAGCTGATGCGCGATCTGCCCGCAGCGGTGGAGGCGCAGCAGTTCCAGGTGCATTACCAGCCGATTGTGGACCTGCAGACCGGCGCGGTGCACAAGGCCGAGGCCCTGGTGCGCTGGCAGCACCCGGTGCTGGGTTTCATCAGCCCGGCGGACTTCATCCCGCTGGCGGAAGACACCGGCGCCATTCTGGATATCGGTGACTTTGTGTTCCGTGCGTCGGCCGCACTGGTGCAGCAATTGCGCGCGCAGGGCCACGCCGGTTTCCAGATCAGCGTGAACAAGTCGCCGGTGCAGTTCCGTGGACCACGCAACCAGATGGCTGAATGGGTCGAGCATCTGGCCAACATGGGGCTGCCCGGTGATGCGGTGGCATTTGAGATTACCGAGAACCTGCTGATGCAGCTGGAAGAAGGCACCAGAAACCGCCTGCTGGCCATGCGCGACGCTGGCATGCAGATATCGCTGGACGACTTCGGTACCGGCTATTCATCACTGTCCTATCTGAAGAGCCTGGACATCGATTTTCTGAAAATAGACCAGTCTTTTGTGCGCGACCTGGAGGAGGACGCCAGCGACCGCGCGCTGTGCGAAGCCATCATTGTGATGGCGCACAAGCTGGACTTGCAGGTGGTGGCAGAAGGCATAGAAACGCCGTTCCAGCGCCAGTTCCTGCAGAGCGCGGGCTGCGACTACGGTCAGGGCTATTTGTTCTCGCGGCCGGTGCCCGGTCCTGCGCTGGAGGCTTTTCTCCAGCAGCTGTAGGGGGTCGAATTCAGGGCATGCCGTTGCGGCCGTGCAGGCGGTAGCCCGGGCGCAGGTTCAGCCGTTCGTAATAGGCCTGCACCGCTGGCAGCGCGGGCCGCTCAATTGGTGCCATGTACCAGCGTTGGGTGGCCAGGCCCAGCACGATGTCGGCCAGCGTGAAGTCCTCGCCGAGGATATAGGCGCCCGTGTTTTGCAGCTGGTCTTCCAGGATCTGCATATGGCGGCTCCAGCTATGTACGCTGGCGGCGCGCAGGGCCGGGTCCTGGTGGTCCGGGCTGTGCCGCACCAGGCCCATGAAGGCGTAGCGCCAGGCGTTGTTCAATTCGGTAGCCTGCCAGTCCATCCATTGCTCTACCTTCGCGCGTGCTGCAGGCCCGGCTGGCAGCAGGTCCGTGCGACCTTGTTTGGTCGCCAGGTAGCGGCAGATGGCGTTGGATTCCCACAGCACAAAATCACCGTCGCGGATCACGGGCACCAGGGCGTTCGGGTTCAGTGCCCGGAATGCTGCAGTGTCAGTGGACTGGAAGCCCGTACCCCAGGGCTCCAGTGCATAGGGCAAGTCCATTTCCACGCACAGCCACAACACTTTGCGTACGTTGATGGACGTGGGCTTACCCAGGACCTGCAGCATGGGCTATGCCTTTTTAGCGCGGGGCATAGCCCATGACACGCCACTTGCCGTCGGTGTCCCGCACGGTGGCGACGATTTCTTCCACCCCTTTTTTGTTGGCGAAGTCGGTGTTGAAGATCGCGGTGACGTACTCACCGTCAGGCCGTCCCGGCATGGTGGTTTTGTAGACCACACGCACCAGGGTGCGGTTCTCGAATGTGCCAAAGGGCGCGCGCACGCCTGGGATGCTGTCCATCCACTGGCCAATCTGCACCAGGTTGCGGAAGGACTGGCTCGCCGCCTCGTAGGCGCCGCCCCAGTTTTGCTGGTCCAGCATCAACAGCCAGCCGGCGGCGGCCAGTTGGCCGTCGGCCTCCTTGGCGGCTTGTTCCTTGTCGGTGGTAGCGGACGGCGCAGCGGCCTGGGCCGATGCCAGAGGGGTGTACAACAGTGCGGATGCCGCCAGGCACAGGGCGGCCGGGGCTAGTTTCAACAGATGCATAGGATTCCGATGGCAAAAGATGCAGAACCGGCAGTGTAGGCGGACTGTGCGACACGGGTGTAAAGCCGTGTATCCCTGTTGCTCTTGGGCTGTGCTGCGCCTCCCCGTCGGGATATGCCGACAGGATTTACATTTATTTGTGCGTTATTTGCGCGTATTAGTCAGGCAATCAGCCAGGTGCTGGGATTTTTTGCCCGGTGGAGGAGCCGGTCAAACTCTGTGCGGGCCGGCGCAGGCTGGCGTCGAAGGGGTGGATCTTGGGGCTGATGCTGGCGGCTTCGCGCTTCAGTAGCTCGACCACGGTTGGCATGCGGTCGGCGTTGAGGCGGTCGGCAATCGTGCCCACGCTGAGGGCGGCCACGGCCCGGCCTTCGCGGTCGCAGATCGGCACGGCCACGCCGGCCATGCCTTCGAGCAGGCCGGTGTTGCGGCCCGCATAGCCGAGCTGGCGCACACGCTCGATCTCGGTGCGCAGATAGACCTCGTCGTAGACGCCGTACTCGCGCACCCGCGACAGGTTGAAGCGGATCACCTCTTCGCGCTCGGCTTCGGGCAGAAACGCCAATATGGCCAGCGCGCCCTGGCCCACGCCCAGGGCGATGCGGCCGCCCACGTCGCCGGTGAACGAGCGTATCGGGAACGGGCCTTCGCTGCGGTCCAGGCACACCGCGTCAAATCCGCTTCGGGCCAGCAGAAAGATGCTGTCGCCCAGGCTGGCACACAGGCGCAGCAGCACCGGGCGGCACAGGCTGCGCAGGTCGCCGGGGTTGCCGGCAACCGCGGCCAGCGCAAAGAAGTCGATGCTGAGGCGGTACAGCTTGCTGCGTTCGTCCTGCTCGACCATGCCTTCGGCCACCAGCGACTGCAGCAAACGGTGCGTGGTGGCCTGCGTCAGGCCGACGGCGCGCGCCAATTGGGTGACGCGCCCACCTTCGGCCTGCACTGCTGTGAGTGCCCGGATGACGGCAAAGACCCGCGGCACCCCGCCGGTGGCGGTTGAAGGGGTTTCCATGGCACTCTCCTACGGAATAATTTTCTGT
Organism: Rhodoferax sp. GW821-FHT07F03; assembly: GCF_059418745.1. Taxonomy (NCBI): domain Bacteria; kingdom Pseudomonadati; phylum Pseudomonadota; class Betaproteobacteria; order Burkholderiales; family Comamonadaceae; genus Rhodoferax; species Rhodoferax sp. GW821-FHT07F03. The sequence continues at coordinate 271,216 of NZ_JBWKQM010000011.1, read as the reverse complement.
GAGTTTACGATAAGTATTTCATTGAACGGAATAAATTAAAGAAAAATTCTGATTAATGGAATACCCGCTGAAAGTTGGTTTGCTTATTGCAATAGAGTGAATTGATATTGCCAAACAATCCGAAGCGGATGGCTGCTCGCACCACCCGGGTGCGCCCGTCCGCAGACCTGGCATACAGCGGGGCTCCGCAAGGCCCCGGCTGCTTGTGAACCGAGAAGAAAGGCCCGCGTATGTCATTCCTCCAGCTCAGCAACGTGACCAAGTTTTACGGCAGCACCTGTGCGGTGTCGGCCATGAACCTCACTGTGGAAAAGGGCGAGTTCGTGTCGCTGCTCGGCCCCTCGGGTTGCGGCAAGACCACCACCTTGCAAATGGTCGCGGGCTTCGAGGCCGTGAGCAATGGCCGCATAGAGCTGGACGGGCGCGACATCACCCATGCCAAGGCCAATAGCCGCGGCCTGGGCATCGTGTTCCAGACCTACGCACTGTTCCCGCACATGACGGTGGCCGACAACGTGAGCTTCGGCCTGGAGATGCGCAAGATGCCCAAGGCTGAGCGCCTCGAACGCGTCAAGGAGGCGCTGGCCCTGGTGCACCTCGAAGCCCATGCCAGCCGTTACCCGCGCGAGTTGTCGGGCGGCCAGCGCCAGCGCGTGGCCCTGGCCCGTGCCCTGGTGATCGAGCCGCCGGTGCTGCTGCTGGACGAGCCTTTGTCGAATCTGGATGCCAAGCTGCGCGAGGAAATGCAGTTTGAGCTGCGCAAGATCCAGCGCAAGGTGGGCACCACCACGGTGATGGTCACGCACGACCAGAGCGAGGCCATGTCCATCAGCGACCGCGTGGTGGTGATGGAGGGCGGCCGCGCCACCCAGATCGACCACCCGCACCGGGTCTACGAGCACCCCAGCACGCGCTTCATCTCCACCTTTGTTGGCAAGGCCAATCTGCTGACCGGGCGCATGGTGGCGGGTGGTGCGCAGCCCCGCGTGGACCTGGGGGCTATCACGGTGGATGTGGACGATGTGGGCTTCCGCCCCGGCGTGGCCGTGCTGTTCAGTGTGCGGCCGGAAAAGCTGCAATTGGTGGACGCCGGCCGCGGCCGGCTGGACGGTACCGTGCGCGAGCGCTTCTTCCTGGGCAGCCAGTGGCTGTATGCGCTGACCACGGCCGTGGGCGAGCTGATGGTGCTCAGCCCCAACGACGGCCGTCCGGCGCTGGACGAAGGCCATGCCGCCGGCATCGACTGGCCCATGCACTGCACCCGCTTATTGCCTGCCGACGAGGCCGCGCTGTCGGCCATGGAGGCTGCATGAGCAAGGCCACGCCCTGGTGGCTGTCCGGCCCCGCATTGGTTCTGTTCGTGGCGCTGCTGCTGGTGCCGTTGGGGCTGACGGCCATGCTGTCTTTCAATGCCTATGACCCGGTCACCGGCGTCAAGGCTGGCGAGTTCACCTTGGAGCATTACGCCCATGTTTTCAGCGACGACTATTACTACGGCATCTTCTGGCGTACCTTCTGGATATCCGGCCTGGTCACGCTGATCTGCGTGGCCGTGGGGGCGCCCGAGGCCTACATCCTGAGCCGCATGGGCAACCCCTGGCGCTCGGTGCTGCTGCTGGTGGTGCTGGCGCCGCTGCTGGTGTCGGTGGTGGTGCGGGCCTTTGGCTGGAGCATGCTGCTGGGGCCCGAGGGTCTGGTCAATGGCACGCTGAAGCTGTTGGGCCTGGGGCCGGTCAAGATGCTGTACACCGAAATCGCGGTGGTGGTGGCCCTGGTGCATGTGATGCTGCCCTTCATGGTGATCCCGGTCTGGACCTCGCTGCAGAAGCTAGACCCGGGCGTGGAAAACGCCGCGCTGTCGCTGCAGGCCACGCCTTTCACCACCCTGCGCCGCATCGTGCTGCCGCAGGTCATGCCCGGCATTTTGTCGGGCAGCCTGATCGTCTTCGGCCTATCGGCCAGCTCGTTTGCCATCCCCGGCCTGCTGGGGGGGCGGCGGCTGAAGATGGTGGCCACCGTGGTCTACGACGAGTACCTGCACGAGCTGAACTGGCCGCTGGGCGCGGCCATCGCCCTCATCCTGCTGGTGGCGAACCTGGTGGTCATGCTCAGCTACAACCGCTTGGTTGAAGGCCGCTACAAAAAGTCACTAGGGTGAACACCATGCGTAAAAACGGCCCTCTGGCTCTGGCGTTCAACGCCCTGGTCATCCTCTTCATGCTGGCGCCCCTGCTGGTGGTCTGCGTGGTGGCGTTCACGCCCGAGAACACGCTCAGCCTGCCGACCACCGAGTTCTCGCTGCGCTGGTTCCGTGCGGTGTTTGCCCACCCGGACTTCATGCAGTCGTTCTGGAACAGCCTGTGGCTGGCCCTGGCATCGGCCACGCTGGCCACGCTGCTGGCGGTGCCCGCGGGCATGGCCATCACCCGCTACAACTTTCCGGGGCGTGGCTTTCTGAACGGCCTGTTCCTGTCGCCCTTGATCATTCCGCACCTGGTGCTGGGCGTGGCCCTGTTGCGCCTGTTTGCGCTGGTCGGCGGGGGCGGCAGCTTTGGCTGGCTGGTGTTCGCCCACGCGTTGATCGTCACGCCCTATACCTTGCGCCTGGTGGTGGCCGCGCTGGTGGGCTTTGACCGCAGCGCCGAGCAGGCCGCGCTGTCGCTGGGTGCGAGCCAGGCCCAGGTGTTTGGCCGCATCACCTTGCCGATGATTTTGCCGGGCGTGACGGGGGGCTGGCTGCTGGCTTTTATCAACAGCTTCGATGAAGTGACCATGTCGATCTTCGTGACCTCGCCCAGCACCGTGACTCTGCCGGTGCGCATGTACATGTATGCCACCGAGTCGATTGACCCGCTGATGGCGGCAGTCTCGGCCTTGATGGTGGCCGTCACGGCCTGCGCAATGATCGTGTTGGACCGGGTCTACGGCCTGGACCGGGTTCTGGTGGGGCGCTGAACATGGGTACCTGGCAACCCCTGTTGCACCGCGTCGCGGAATCTGACCGTGCCGCTGTGCCCTTTACCTTGGATGGACAAGCTGCCAGTGCGCTGGAGGGCGATACCGTGTTGACCGCGGTGCTGACCCACTGCGGCCAGCTGCGCCGCAACGAATTCAGCGGCGAGGCGCGTGCTGGTTTTTGCCTGATGGGCGCCTGCCAGGACTGCTGGATCGAGACCGCCAGTGGCGAGCGCTTCCGCGCCTGCTCGACCTTCATCGCAGCGGGCATGGATTTGCGTACCGGTGGAGTATTGGCATGACGAAAAGCCAGTTGCAGCCCGTGGTCGTCGGCGCCGGCCCGGCCGGTGTGCGGGCGGCCCAGACCCTGGTGGCGCATGGCGTGCGCCCGCTGGTGCTGGACGAAGCCCCACGCGCCGGCGGCCAGATCTACCGCCGGCCGCCCGCGCACTTCCAGCGCACGGCACAGACCCTGTACGGCTTTGAAGCTGCACGCGCCCAGGCCGTGCACAGCGCGTTCGATAGTTTGCAAAGCCAGATCGACTACCGGCCCGACAGCCTGGTCTGGAACGCCCAGGGCGGCCTGCTGGATGTGCTGCACGGCCCTACGCAGACCACGCAAAGCCTGCCTTACCAGCAGCTGGTCGTGGCCACCGGCGCCACCGACCGCGTGCTGCCGATTCCCGGCTGGACCCTGCCCGGCGTCTACGCCCTGGGCGGTGCCCAGGTAGCGCTCAAGTTCCAGGGCTGCGCGATTGGCCAGCGAGTGGTCTTCATGGGTACCGGCCCCTTGCTGTACCTGGTGGCCTACCAGTATGCGAAGGCGGGAGTCGAAGTGGCGGCGGTGCTGGACACGGCCCGCTTCAGCGACCAGCTGGCCGCGCTGCCCGCGATGCTGACCCAGCCGGCAGTGCTGGCCAAAGGCTTGTATTTCATAGCCTGGCTGCGCGCCCACGGCGTGGCCTTGCACAGCGGCGTGCGCCCCCTGCGCGTGCTCGGTCATGGCCGGGTGCGCGCCGTGGTCTGGCATGACGGCCGGCAAGAGCACTCGCTGGACTGCGATGCCATCGGCTTCGGCTATGCCCTGCGGTCCGAGACCCAACTGGCCGACCTGCTGGGCTGCCGTTTCGCCTTTGCGCCGCAGCAGCGTGCCCATTTGCCCGAGCGTGATGCCGCAGGCCGTTCCAGCGTCGCCGGTGTGTACCTGGCGGGCGACGGCGCGGGCATCATGGGTGCGGATGCGGCCGAATGGGCGGGCGAGCGCGCAGCGCTGGCCTTGCTCGCCGACCACGGCGTGGCCGTGGATACCGCCCGCGCCGGGTTGCTGGAGCACAAGCTCCAGCGTTTGCAGACATTCCGTACCGGCCTGGAACGGGCCTTCCCATTCCCCGCCGGCTGGGCAGCCCAGGCGCCCGACGAGCTGGTGGTGTGCCGCTGCGAGCACATCACTGCGGGCGAATTGCGCCGCACCGTGCAAGCCACCGGTGCCGATGAAATGAACCGCCTCAAAGCCTTGTCGCGCGTCGGCATGGGCCGCTGCCAGGGCCGCAGCTGCGGCGTGGCCGCGGCCGAAATCCTGGCCCATGCCACGGGTAAGCCGGTGGAGCAGGTGGGCCGCCTGCGCGGCCAGGCGCCGATCAAGCCGATTCCCATCCACCTGGTGCACACCTCGGTGGAGGTGCAGGCATGACGGCCCAGCGCATCCAGGCCGATGTGGCCATCATGGGCGGCGGCATCGTCGGCGCGTCTGCGGCGCTGGCCTTGCGGCGCATGGGCTTGCAGGTAGCGCTGCTGGAGCGTGACCTGTGCGGTTCCCGCTCCAGCGGAGTGAATTACGGCGGCGTGCGGCGCCAGGGCCGGCCGGTCAGCCAGTTGCCGTTGGCCCAGCGCGCGCATCGCATCTGGGCCAACTTGCCGAATCTGATCGGCACCGACGGCGAGTACCAGCGCAGCGGCCACTTCAAGATTGCGCGCAGCGAGGCCGATGTGGCCGCGCTGGAGAACTACCGCACGCTGAGCCGCGACTTCGACCTGGGCATCGAGCTGCTGACCGGCCCGCGCCTGCGCGCCCACTGCCCCTGGCTGGGCGGTAAGGCCGTGGGCGGATCGCTGTGTGCAGAAGACGGCCAGGCCAACCCGCGCCTGGTGTCGCCGGCCTTCGCCCAGGCCGCCCGGCGTGCCGGTGCACAGATTTTCGAGCGCAGTCCGGTGGACGAGGTACAGCACGACGGCCAGCATTTCACGCTGCGCTCAGGCCAGGCTTTGGAGGTCATAGCCCCGGTGCTACTGAACTGCGCAGGTGCCTGGGCCGGCAAGCTGGCGGCCCAGTTTGGCGAGGCCGTGCCCCTGCAGTCCGGCCATCCGGCGATGGCGGTGACCGAGCCGCTGCCCTTCTTCATGGACTGGAGCCTGGGCGTGGAGGGCGGTGGCATTTACTGCCGCCAGGTGGCGCGCGGCAACCTGGTGCTGGGCGGCGGTGCCGGTGTGGCGCTGGACGTCGACCGGGCGCGGTCTGAGCGCGCAGCCATCGCCGCCTTGTCGGTGCAGGCCGTCGAGCTGTTGCCCGCGCTGCGCCATGCCCACTTCATCCGCACCTGGAGCGGTACCGAAGGCTATTTGCCCGACCGCCAGCCGGTGCTCGGCCTGAGCCAGACCACACCCGGATTGATCCACGGCTTTGGCTTTGCTGGCGCCGGTTTCCAGATCGGTCCGGCGGTGGGCGAGGTGCTGGCCGAGCTGGCCCGCGACGGCCGCAGCAGCACGCCGATAGACCCCTTTTCCATCCAACGTTTTTCTTCCGCACCCACCACCCCCTGAAAGGATTTCACCATGTCCCATGTATTCCATTCACGCACTCTGCGCCGGGGGCTGGTAGCCGTCGCGGCCGCCACCGCCCTGCTCGGCAGCGGACTTGCCAGTGCCCAGACCAAGACGCTGTACATAGGCATGAACGGCGGCACCATGGAGAAGGCGTACACGCAGTACGTGTTCCCGGCGTTCGAGAAGCTGCACAACGTCAAGGTGGTGGTGGTGCCGGGCACTTCGTCCGACATCCTGGCCAAGGCCCAGGCCAACAAGGACAAGCCACAGATGCATGTGATGTTCCTGGACGACGGCATCATGGTGCGCGCCATCGGCATGGGCCTGTGCCAGAAGCAGCGGCCCAACCCCTCGCTGGCCGAGATCTACCCGGCCGCCCACTTTAAGGACGACATGGCCAGCGGCGTCAGCCTGGGCATGACCGGCCTGGCCTACAACGCCAAGATGTTCAAGGAAAAGGGCTGGGCCGCACCCACCTCGTGGATGGACCTGGCCGATCCCAAGTTCAAGGGCAAGGTGGTATTCCAGTCGGTATCGTCTTCGTCCTTCGGCCTGCACGGCTTCTTGATGTTCAACCGCATCCAGGGCGGCAACGACAAGAACGTCGAGCCCGGCTTCAAGGCCTGGCCAACCATGATCGGCCCGAACGTGCTGGAGTACATCCCCAGTTCGGCCAAGCTGTCGGAAATGGTGCAGACCGGCGAGGCGGCGATCTTCCCCTTAACCCCCACCACAGTGGCGGCCATGAAGTCCAAAGGCGTTCCCGTGGAGTACGCACAGCCCAAAGAGGGCTCGGTGGTGCTGCTGGTGGGGCAGTGCGTGATTGCCAATAACAGCGAACCCGAGCTGTCGCAGAAGTTGGCCGAGTTCTTGTTGAGTCCGTTGGCCCAAGCCAATGTGCTGCAATTTGGCGCGCAGATTCCGACCAATCCGAAAGCCCCTGCCGTGGGCGAGGGCGCGACGCAGGTGGCCGAGATCAACAAGTGGATGAAGAGCGCCGTGACCCTGGACTGGGATAGCGTCAACGCAAACCGCCCGGCCTGGAACGCGCGCTGGAACAAGACCATCGAGCGCTGAAAACGACGGTGCTACATATTTAGTAGCTGCTAGCGCACGTTCTACCTGCGCTAGAGGTTGATTTTCTTTGACTTGTGGAGAGCCTAGTTCCGCGCGGCTTGCCGGATACTCTGCAGCGTGCTGGTGGGCGTGATGGCTTCCGGGTCGAGCAGGCAGTGCAGGATGGCCGGCTTGCCACTGGCCCGTGCCCTGGCTAGTGCCGGCGCAAATTCGGCGGTGCTCCTGACGCATTCGCCATGGCCGCCGAAGACTTCGGCATAGCCCTTGAAATCCGGGTTCTTCAGCTGGGTGGCGCTGACGCGGCCGGGGTAGTGTTTCTCCTGGTGCATGCGAATGGTGCCGTACATGGCGTTGTCCAGCAGTACCACGATGATGGGCAGGCCGTATTGCACGGCGGTGGCGAACTCCTGGCCGTGCATCAGGAAGTCGCCGTCGCCCGCAAATACCACCACCTCGCGCTGCGGCCACAGGCGCTTGGCACCCACGCCGGCCGGCAGGCCATAGCCCATGGAGCCGCTGGTGGGCGCCAACTGGCTGGCGTAGGTGGTGAACGGCCAGAAGCGGTGCACCCAGGTGGCAAAGTTGCCGGCACCGTTGCAGAAGATGGTGTCGGCGGGCAACGTCTCGCGCAGATGGGCCATAACCGCACCCATTTGCAGTGGGCCAGGAATCTGGATGGGTGCTGGGTCGCTCCAGCGCAGATAGTCTGCGTGCGCCTCCTCCGTGTCTGCCGCCCATACCGGCGTAGACCCGGGTTGCAGTGTGCTTACGGCTGCGGCAAAGGCCTGCGGCGTGGCGTGGATGGACTGGGTGGCACGGTACAGCTTGCCGAACTCATCCGCATCGGCAAACACGTGCACCAGTGCCTGCGCGGGTGTGGGAATGGCCAGCAGTTCATAGCCTTGCGATGGCACCTCGGACAGGCGTCCGCCGACCAGCAGGACCAGATCCGCCTCGCGGATGCGCGCCAGCAGCCGCGGGTTGGCACCCAGGCCCAGGTCGCCCGCGTAGCAGCGGTGACCGTGGTCGAACAGCATCTGGCGGCGGAACGAGCAGAACACCGGTAGCGAGAACGCTTCGGCGAAGGCCTTGAACTGCTGTACCGCGGCGTCGCTCCAGCGGCTGCCGCCGAGGATAACCACCGGGTGCTGGGCCGCGGCCAGGCGTCGTTGTAGTTCTGTCAGTGGGCCGGGGCCGGGGTAGGTTTCGGTAACTGCGTAGGGCAGGGCATCGGCCACCGTGGTGGCCTCGGTCAGCATGTCTTCGGGCAGGGCGATCACCACCGGGCCGGGCCGCCCGGATGTGGCGATGTGGAAGGCGCGCGACACCAGCTCGGGCAGGCGCTTCGGGTCGTCGATTTGCACCACCCATTTGGCCATGCTGCCAAACACTGCGTTGTAGTCCAGCTCTTGAAACGCTTCGCGGCCCAACGCTTCACGCGCGACCTGGCCGACGAACAGCAGCAGCGGCGTGGAGTCCTGGTGCGCGATGTGCACGCCTGCCGCCGCGTTGGTGGCGCCCGGGCCGCGCGTAACAAAGCACACGCCGGGTTGACCTGTGAGTTTTCCTTGTGCCTCGGCCATCATGGCCGCGCCGCCTTCCTGGCGGCATACCGACACGGCGATGGACGCATCGTGCAAGGCATCCAGCACCGCCAGAAAGCTTTCGCCGGGTACGCAAAAGAGCTGCTGTACGCCATGGGCCAGCAGTTGGTCAACGAGGATCTGGCCGCCGGTACGGCTGTGCATGGGGGGCATGGCAGGGGTGGGAATTGAGGGCATCAGATAACGTTTTTTTCCAGCAGCGGGCGTTGGTCCACGATGCGCTGGATGGAAATGGGTGACAGGTCCAGGCTCTGGTAGCGGCCGGTGAGCATCAGCTCGGCCATGCCCCGGCCCACGGCCGGGCACTGCTGCAGGCCGTGGCCGGAAAAGCCGTTGGCAAACACCAGGTTGTCGCAGCGGGGATGCAGGCCGACGATGGCGTTGTGGTCGAAGGTGTTCATCTCGTAGTAGCCGGCCCAGGCGCTTTGCAGGCGCAGCGCTTCGAAGCCCGGTATGCGCTCAGCCAGCGTGGGCCAGATATGGTCTTCAAATGCGTGGTAGTCGGGCTCCAGCGGCGCGAAGTCGGCGTCCTGGTCGGCGGGCGGCGCAAAGCCGGCGATGAAGCCCTTGCCTTCGGGGCGCAGCCAGATGCCGCTGGTATCTATGAGCAGCGGGCAGTTGGGTAGTTGCGCGGGGCTGGAGAGGTTGAACACCGTGCGGCGCTTGCCCACCACGGGTAGCGCAATGCCCGCCCAGCCGGCAATGGCCGCTGCCCAGGGGCCGCCCGCATTCACGGCAAAGCGGCAGGGCAGCGTACCGCCGCTTTTCAGCCGCACGGCAGACACATGCTGCACGCCGTCGCTGCGGGCCATATCCAGCCCAACGGCCTCGTCGGCGATGTAGCGTACGCCCTGGCTTTGCGCCTTTTTGCGCAGCGCGGCGAGCAGCAGGTAGCCGTCGAACCAGCCCTCGCCCGACAGGCCCAGCGAGCCCAGTGCCACGTCGTGCAGCGCCAGCCACGGAAAGCGCTCTTGCAATTGAGCCAGGCTGAGCAGCGCGATGTCGGCACCATGCTGCGTTTGCAGCGCATGGTTTTCGCGCAGCGTGGCCTCGCCCGCGGCGGTGGCCAGGTACAGGTAGCCGCCTTCGTGCAGGCCGATGTCCGGCGTGTCGCCATGGCAGGCCAGCAGTGTGCCCACCTGGCGCAAAAAGTCGATGCCGTAGGCCGAGATGCGGATGTTGATGTCGGTGGAGAACTGCTGGCGTATGGAGCTGGCCGACAGCGCCGACGACGCTTGCGCATACGTCGGGTCGCGCTCCAACACCACCACCGGACAGCCCGGTTGCTGCAGTGTGAGGAAGTAGGCAATGGCGCTGCCGATTACGCCGCCGCCGATGACCACGATGGGCATGGGAGCCACGCGTTAAATGTCGAACTTCACGCCCTGTGCCAGTGGCAATGCGGTCGAGTAGTTGATGGTGTTGGTGGCGCGGCGCATATAGGCCTTCCAGCTGTCCGAACCCGATTCGCGGCCGCCGCCGGTTTCCTTCTCGCCGCCAAACGCGCCGCCAATCTCGGCGCCGCTCGGGCCGATGTTGACGTTGGCAATGCCGCAGTCCGAGCCATTGCTGGCCATGAAGCGCTCGGCCTCGCGCATGTTCAGCGTGAAGATGGACGAGGACAGGCCCGCGCCCACCGCGTTGTGCCAATCGATAGCCTGGTCCAGCGACTGGTAGCGTACTACGTACAGGATGGGCGCAAAGGTTTCGCGCAGCACCGGGCCGGCGTGGTCCTGCAACTCGACCAGGGCCGGGCGCACGTAGTAGGCCGCGCCGCCGGCAACGTCTTCCACCCGCGCACCTCCGTGCACCGTGGCGCCCAGGGCGCGGCTTTCCTCCAGGGCTTTCTGCATGCCATCAAAAGCGGCGCGGTCGATCAGCGGGCCGACCAGGGTGCCTGCCGTGCGCGGGTCGCCCACCTGTACCTTGGCGTAGACCTTGGCCAGCTGCGGCACCAGGGTGTCGTAGACGCTGTCGTGCACGAACAAGCGGCGCAGAGTGGTGCAACGCTGGCCGGCCGTGCCCATGGCGGCAAAGGCGATGCCGCGCAGCGCCAGGTCCAGGTCGGCCGAGGGGGTGACGATGGCGGCGTTGTTGCCACCCAGCTCCAGGATCGCGCGCGCAAAGCGGCCGGCCAGGCGCGGCGCCACGGCCTTGCCCATGGCGGTGGAGCCGGTGGCCGACAGCACTTTGACATGCTCGTCGTCGACCAGCACTTCGCCGATGTCGCGCTGGCCGACCAGCAGCTCCAGCAGGCCTACGGGCGCATCGCCGAAGCGGGCCAGTGCGCGCTGGGCAATCGCCATGGTGGCCAGGGCGGTGAGCGGGGTTTTCTCGGACGGCTTCCACACTACCGAATCACCGCAGACCAGGGCCAGCGCGGCGTTCCAGCACCATACGGCGACCGGGAAGTTGAAGGCCGAGATCACGCCCACCACGCCCATGGGATGCCAGGTTTCCATCATGCGGTGTTCGGCGCGCTCGGTGGCAATCGTCAGGCCGTACAGCTGGCGCGACAGGCCGACGGCGAAGTCGCAGATGTCGATCATCTCCTGCACTTCGCCCGCGCCTTCGCTCGGTACCTTGCCGACTTCCAGCGTCACCAGCAGGCCCAGGTCGGCCTTGGCGGCGCGCAGCTCTTCGCCCAGCAGGCGCACCAGCTCGCCGCGGCGCGGCGCGGGCACGTTGCGCCAAGCCTGGTAGGCGGCGTGGGCGCGGGCGATGGCGGCTGTGGCGTCGGCGGCCGAGGTTTGTGGCAAGTTGGCAATCGTCTCGCCCGAGATCGGCGAGCGCACGGCCAGGGTGCCGCCGGTATAGGCGGCGCGCGGCACACCCAGGCGTTGCAGCAGCTGGTCGACTTCAGAAGGGAGGGCGGTAATGGCTTCGGACATGGTGCGATGGACGGGTATGGAAAAGTGGCCCCAATATCCTCCAATACTGCCCGCTTGCATAGCGACAAATTCGAAGGACTTGATGCGAAAATGGAATCAAGTGCTTGCAAAGATGCTAGCTGCTTGCGCAGGAGAAATCTGCGCTGAAGACTGAAATTGCTTGAAAGCAGCAACCCTGCTTCATTCCTCAGGGGCATAACCATGTTTCGTAAAACCTTTCTGCCGCCGGTGGCGGATTTGCTGGCCTTCGAAGCCGCCGCCCGCCACACCAGCATCTCGCGTGCGGCCGAAGAGCTGCACCTGACGCAAAGCGCGGTGTCGCGCCAGATCCGCCAGCTGGAGCTGCAGCTGGGCATGGCCTTGTTCCACCGGGTGCGCCAGCGCGTGGTGCTCACCGACGCGGGCCGGATCTACGCGGCCGACGTGCGCGCCGTGCTGCAGCAATTGGCTGGCGCCACGCAGAAGGCCATGGCCTATTCCGACGGCGGTGGCCTACTGAATCTGGCTGTGCTGCCCACCTTCGGCACCCGCTGGCTGATCCCCCGGCTGGGTGACTTTGCGGCGCACCACCCGGATGTCACCGTCAACATCGCCGCCCGCAGCGAGCCCTTCGACTTTGCCCAGGAGCCGCTGGACGCTGCCATTCACTTCGGCGCGCCGCTGTGGGCCGGCGCGGTGTGTGAATACCTGATGCACGAGCAGGTCGTGCCCGTCTGCAGCCCCGCCTACCAGCGCCAGCACGGCGTGAACCAGGTGCAGGATTTGTCCACAGTAGTTTTGTTGCAGCAAACCACCCGCCCCACCCAGTGGGCTGACTGGTTTGAACAGGTCGGCGCCGACGGCGTGCACGCCCTGCGCGGCCCGCGCTACGAGCAGTTCGCCATGATTGCGCAGGCGGCGGTCTCGGGCCTGGGGGCTGCGCTGCTGCCGCGCTTTCTGGTCGAGGCCGAGATCGCGTCCGGCGCGCTGGTGCAGTTGTTTCCGCAGGCGCTGGACAGTAGCGACGCCTACTACTTGGTCTACCCCGAGTCGCGGGCCGAGGCGCCGCTGGTACGGGCGTTTCGGGACTGGATTCGGGCGGCGGCGGGGGCTTGATGCCGCGATGGTGCCAGCAGTGTGGCTCTAATTTTTTCTTGCATTGTGGCGCTGGCGAAGGAGCCAGCTTGTGCGTACCCTTGGCGCTTCAATGAATGGAGTTGCCGAATGAACATCCGAATGGCCCAGCCTGCCGACCATGCGCAGTGGTTGCCCCTGTGGAAGGGTTACCAAGCCTTTTACAAGGTCGATATCGCCGAGGCGGTGACCGAGCGCACCTGGGCGCGCTTTCTGGACGCCAGCGAGCCTATGCACTGCGCCGTGGCCGAGATCAATGGCGAACTGGTGGGCATGGTGCACTATATCTTCCACCGTAGCTGCTGGACGGAGGGCGACTATGTCTACCTGCAGGACCTGTTCACCCAGCCCGGCTTGCGCGGCAAGGGTGTGGGCCGGGCGCTGATCGAGCACGTCTACGCCAGCGCCGAGCATGACCATGCATCCCGTGTCTGGTGGCTGACCCACGAGAGCAATCTGCAGGCCATGCAGCTGTACGACCGCATTGCAGACAAGAGCGGCTTTGTGCAGTACCGCAAGCTGCTGGGCTGAGTTGCCTCGCGGTGTCTGGTACGGCTACACCAGCCCGATGTCCTGGGTCTTCACGCCCGCAAACACCTGGTCCAATTGCTTGCTGTTCAAGCCAAACTGCCGTGCAAACAAGCCTGCCAGCACCGCACGGTATTCGTTGAGCACCGGGTAGTCGCGGTTCTGGAACAGGCTGGCCTGCTCGACGCGTACCTGTTCGCCAGCGATCTGGCCGCCGGCGTTGGGGCCACTTCGTAGGCCGCCGCCCAAAACCCAGTAGACCGAGCCATGGCCGTGGTCGGTGCCACGGTTGCCGTTTTGCCGGAAGGTGCGGCCGAACTCGCTGGCCACCACCACCGTGGTGTTGCGCCAGGCCGGGCCCATCTCTTGGGCAAAGGCGGCCAGGCCGCGGCCCAACTCGTCCAGGCGCGAGGCCAGGTAGCCGGTGGCGCCGCCCTGGTTCACGTGGGTGTCCCAGCCGCCTACGTCCACAAAGCCGATGTTGTAGCGCTCTTTCATTAGCCGGGCGATGCGCTGGGCCTCCAGCTCGAAACCTTTGGCGCTGATGGCGCCGCGGCTGGCGGCCAGCATCTCGCCGCTGAGTTCACGCGTGACTTCGTCGCGTACTGCAAAGCCGTCGCTCACCGGGCTGGCGAGTCTGGTGCCCTGGTACATGGCGGCAATGATGGCCGTCTGGCGCGGGTCCACGGCGGGTTTGGCAACCGACTTGAGCCCCGTGTTGGGTACCTGCATCGAGCCCTGCATGGACAGCGGCAAGCTGTCGGTAAAGGCCATGGGCGCGGCACCGTTGACCACATTCGACAGCCGGTTCAGAAAGCCGGAGCGGAAGTTTTTCGGACCGTTCAGGGGCTGGCCGAGCTCAATGCTGTCCTGGGTCTCAAAGTGGCTGCGCGACACATCGTCGGTGCCGGCGAACGGAATGAAGCTGGCCTCGCCCTTCTGGAATAGCGGGTACACCGTGTCGCGCAGCGCCGGGTGCAGGCCCCAGTCCGCGTTCAACGCGATGGAGGTATTCAGGTCGGTGCCGGGGCGGGGGATGGCGATTTCGGGCCGGGAGGCGTAGTAGAAGTCGCTGCTGGTGGGCACCAACAGGTTGGCCGCGTCGTAGGCGCCGCGCAGGAATACGAACAGCAGGCGTGGCGTGGCCGTGTTGGGCGCGGCGGGCGCGGCAAACAGCTGGCCGGCATTCAGCGCGAAGGGCAGGGCAGTAGCAGTCTGGAGCAATTGGCGGCGTTGCATTTTTCTCTCCTAACGGTGCATCAGCTCGGGGGAGGACAGCAGAAAGCTGTTCCATTCCTGGGGCGAGGTGGCTTCTGCCAATGCTTTTTGCGTGTTCGGCCCCAGGGTCTGGCCCAGCGCGCGGTAGTACAGGGCGTTGGCCATTTGTGGGAAGGCAGGTTTGTCCACCGGCTGCGGGCCGTCGGTCTTGAACAGGCCGGCGTTGCCCGAGCCTATGGCCTTGGCGATTTCAAAGCGTGTGGCCATCTGGCCGGGGCTGGCCCAGGCGGCGGTGTCCAGGGCGTAACCGTCGGGCGTCTGATGGCCGTACAGCGGCTCGCCCATGCGGTTTAGCCAGTTCAGCATGGGGCCTACGTTCAAGATGGGTTTGTTGTCATAGGCCAGGCGTACGGCAGACACCACGTAATGCATCGGGTCCTTGAATTTCTCGCCCGCGCCCTGGGCGAATTCGGGTGAGGTCAGCAGGGTCTGCAGGGTCACGGCAATGTCGCCGTCGCTACGCAAGAAGCTTTGCGCCATGCGTTCCACCAGGGCCGGTGGCGGCTCGTCGCTCAGCCAGTACTGGGCCAGCTTGCGGCTGATGAAGTGTGCGGTGGCCGGGTGTTTGGCCAGGCGGTCCAGGGCCTCGTCCAGCTCGGCCAGGCCGCGGCTGCGGATGGGTTGGCCCAGCAGGGTTTTGGGGCCGTAGTCGTGCCGGTTGGGGTTGAATTCGAACAGGCCCTTGCGCACATAGTCGCCCTGCAGCTCCTTGCGCAGCTTGGGAGCGTCGGGGTTGAAGCTATAGCCCACGCCGGTGAGGATGCGCGCCATTTCTTGCACGTCTTGCTGGCTGTAGCCCGAGCCTACGCCCAGGGTGTGCAGCTCCATCAGCTCGCGGGCGTAGTTTTCGTTGATGCGGCCGGCGGCGTTCTGTTCGTTGTCCAGGTAGCGCAGCATGGCCGGGTGGTGGGCCACGGCGCCCAGCAGGTCACTGAACTTGCCTAAAGCGTAAGGGCGCAGGGCGGTGTCTTCGTAGTCGCCCACCATGGCGCGCAGATTGGCCTTGTACAGGTGCACATTGAAGTGGTTCAGCCAGAACCAGGTCATTTGTTCCTGTACCTGGTTGCTTGAGTACAGGGCGCGCAGCAGGTGCCGGGTGGCGGCCTCGCGGCCCAGGCGGTTCATCTCCTGCTGGTAGGCCTGTTGGGCGGCCTTTTTGTCGTCGTCATTGGCGAAGGTGGCGTTGACCTCCTTCTGCTGCTTTTCCATGTCGGTGGCCAGCTGTACCAGCGGCTGCTGGCTGATGGTCATGGCCGCTATTTGCTGCTGGACGACCGGGGGCAGGCTGGCGGGGCCGGGATGCAGTTGCTGGTTGATATAGGCCTGTAGTCCCTTGGATTCGGCCTGCTCCAGCGTGGCCGTCGTGGCGCCCCAGGTCAGGCGGTTGGTCAGCTTGTAGGCGTCTACCGGGGCGGGGCGAGATGTGCTGGCTGTATTGGCGGAGGGTTTGGCTGGATCATGGGTGGCGCAAGCACCCAGCAGCAGGCTGGCCAGCAGCGCGGGGGTAATACATCGGAACGGTGGGATACCCATCATGCGTCTCCTGTGTTGTGTAGCACACAGCATGTGCAACGAGCCCCGGGCAGCTGGCGATGACCGGCTTTACATTAGTTTGCCCCTGTCACCCAGTTTTAACCTTGGGCCACGGGCCGGGACGGGTCGCTGCACCAGTCGCTCCAGCTGCCGGCGTACAGGCCGGTCGTGCCCAGGCCGGCGATTTCCATGGCGATCAGATTCGGGTTGGCGCTGACGCCGCTGCCACAGTGGTGGACCACGCTGGCGGGGTCGCGGTTCCCCAGCAGGGCTTCAAATTCGGCACGCAGCTGGCTGGCGGGCTTGAACTTGCCGTCCGGCCCCAGGTTCAGGCTGAATGGGCGGTTCAGCGCGCCGGGGATGTGGCCAGCCACCGGGTCCAGTGGCTCGACCTCGCCCTTGAAGCGCGGCGTGGCGCGGGCATCGATGATGGTCTGGCCCGGGCGGCCCAGGTTGCTCACTACAGTTTCTGTAGCTACCAGCGTAGATAGACTCTGCGTTGGAGCGAAGTTTGTCGTGAATTTATGAGGCTCTTCCGCGTCGGTGACGGCACCGCCAGCGGCCTGCCAGGCTTGCAGCCCGCCGTCCAGCACGGCCACGGCTGCATGTCCCATCCACTTCAGCATCCACCACAGGCGACCGCAGTAGTTCATGCCGTTGCGGTCGTACACCACAGCCTGCATGTCGTTGCTGAAACCCACGCTGGACAGCCAGGTGGCAAAGGCTTCCTGGGTGGGCAGCGGGTGCCGGCCACCGGATACCGCCGGGCCAGTCTTGGCGCTGAGGGCGTGGTCCAGATGCGCATACACCGCGCCGGGGATGTGGGCCGCGCGGTACTGCTGTTGGCCTGCGTTGGGCTGGGCTAAATCAAATGTGCAGTCGAACACCATATAGGGTTGGCCGCTGGCTTGCAGGGCCTGGAGCTGTTCAACGGATATGAGGGTGCTGTACATCGGTGCTTACCTTTCAGTGTTCTTCGGCGGGGGCATTCGGCGCGGCCTGGCCACGCAGCACGGTGGCGGCGATGCCGCTGGCCATGATCAGGCCCATGCCCAGCCAGCCCAGGGATGAGATTTTGTCGCCAAATAAGAGCAGGCTGTAGACCGCGCCGAACACAATGCCTGAATACTGCAGGCTGGCCACCGTCAGCATGGCGCCCTGGGTCTTGGCGGAGGCATAGGCGCGCGTCATGAACAGCTGGCCCAGCGCGGCGAACACGCCTATGGGCAGCAGCCACAAGGCCGTAGGCCAGTGCCACGTGGATGCGCCGGTCAGCAGCATGCCCAGGCTACCGGCCACGGCCGAACCCACTGCGAAATAAAACACAGTACGCGCCTCGGGCTCGCCCATGCGCGACAGCGCCATCACCTGCATATAGGCGAATGCGGCCGCCATGCCCGACAGCAGACCAATCAGCCCGGCGAACATTTCGTTCTGGTCCAGGCTGGGGCGCAGCACCATCACCACGCCGATGAAGCCGGCCATCACGGTCAGTACCAGCGGGCCTTGCTGCAGGGCCGATTGGCT
Source organism: Rhodoferax sp. GW821-FHT07F03 (assembly GCF_059418745.1). Lineage (NCBI taxonomy): Bacteria > Pseudomonadati > Pseudomonadota > Betaproteobacteria > Burkholderiales > Comamonadaceae > Rhodoferax > Rhodoferax sp. GW821-FHT07F03. The sequence goes on along the minus strand of NZ_JBWKQM010000011.1, from coordinate 253,890 downwards.
TTGGCCCGGGCGCCAGGTCAGCAGCGCGCCGCCGATCAGGAAGGCGGCGATCCAGATGCTGCTCATGTAGTTGAGCGTCATGGCCGTGGCCAGGGGCAGGTGGGCGATGGCGTAGAACCAGGCCCCCAGTGAGGCCACGCCAATCGTGCTGCGCCAGGCGTGCATGCCAGGGTAGCGGGTTTTCAGGCTGACGCCCTGGGCGCGCGCCAGGGTGGCCAGGAAGGCCATGCCGATCAGGCCACGGTAGAACACCAGTTCAGCCGGATTGAAGTGCGCCGAGGCGAACTTGACGCAAACCCCCATGCTGGCAAATACAAAAGCCGCCAGCACCATCCATAAAGCCTGCATCGCTCCGCTTTCTATATCTATGAAAAATAGGCCGCTAGCGCAAATAGATCCTGCGCTAGCAGCTACTTATTTAATAGCATTTCGGTACCACTCATGGAAGTGCTGCATGCCGTCTTCCATCGGACTTTGGTAGGGGCCGACCTCGTTGTCGCCGCGCTGCAGCAAGGCCTTGCGCCCGGCATCCATGCGCAGGGCGATTTCGTCGTCTTCCACGCAGGTTTCCATATAGGCGGCCTGCTGGGCCTCGACGAAGTCGCGCTCGAAGGCGGCGATTTCCTCGGGGTAGTAGAACTCCACCATGTTCAGCGTCTTGTTCGGGCTGATAGGGTGCAGCGTGGACACGGTGAGCACGTGCGGATACCACTCGACCATCACGTTCGGGTAGTAGGTCAGCCAGATCGCGCCATGCTTGGGGGCCGCGCCCTGGTTGTAGGCTTTCAGGGCGTCCTGCCAGCGCTGGTAGGCCGGGCTGCCGGCCGCGCCCAGGCGCTGGGCCAGGCCGACGGTCTGTACCGAATACTGGTCCTTGAACTCCCACTGCAGGTCGTCGCAGGTGACGAAGCCGCCCAGTCCGGGGTGGAAGGGGCCGACGTGGTAGTCCTCCAGATAGACCTCGATGAAGGTCTTCCAGTTGTAGTCGCACTCATGCAGCTCTACGTGGTCGAGTACATGGCCGGTGAAGTCCAGGTCGGCCAGCGGCCCCATGCCCGCCAGGTCGGCTTGGACATTTCTGCTGCCTTCGAACAGCAGGCCGTTCCACTCCTGCAGCGGATACCGGTTCAGGTTCAGGCAGGGGTCTTGCGCGAAATGCGGCGCGCCCAGCAGCGTGCCGGTGGGGCTGCCAGATGTGCCCCCACCACCACCGCTGTAAGTCCAGCGGTGCAGCGGGCAGACGATATTGCCGCCGGCGCTGCCCTGCTGGGTGGTGTTCAGTGAACCCCGGCCTTTGAGCATCACCGCCTGGCGGTGCCTGCATACATTGGAGACCAGTTCCACGCCGTTCGGCGTGCGCACCAGCGCGCGGCCTTCGCCCTCCTGGGGCAGGGCGTAGTAGTCGCCCACCTCGGGTACGGCCAGGTTGTGGCCGACGTAGCGTGGCCCTCGCTGGAAGATGGTTTCGATCTCGCGCTGAAACAGCGCTTCGTCAAAATAGCTTGAAACTGGTAGTTGGCTTGAGGCCTGCTGCAGTTGAAGACTTAAATCAGACATGGTTGTCCTGACCTAGAGACTCCCCCTATGAAGGGGCAGGTTAGGCGCTAATCCAGGGATTTTGCGCGGGAAGAAGCTCCGGCGGTGCAGCAAATGCACGGTCACCGGTGGCGAAAAGAGGGCCGATTGTACCCGCCAGGGTGTTTTCGGCTGGCAGCTCTGCCGCAGCCGTCTGTGCCAGCCCGTAAAATCACTCCTCTTTGCCGATTCCATTCTTTGCCCCACCCATGCCCAAGGCCGCCGCCAAAACCGTACCCGACGCCCCGCAAGAGGCCTTGCCTGCCAGCTACGAGGCCGCCCAGCAGGAGCTGGAGCAATTGGTCAGCCGCCTTGAATCGGGCCAATTGCCCCTGGAACAGCTGCTGTCCGGCTACCAGCGCGGTGCCCAGCTGCTGCAGTTCTGCCGTGACCGGCTGGACGCGGTAGAACAGCAGATCAAGGTGCTGGACCAGGGTGTGCTGAAGCCATGGACGCAAGAATGAATACCACCGCATTTGATTTATCCCGCTGGAGCAGCCAGCAACTGACCCGTGTAGAACAGGCCCTGAGCGACTGGGTGGCCGCTGGCGGCGTGGTGGACGATGAACACCCGGCCCCCGCTGCGTTGCGCGAGGGCATGCGCTACGCCGTGCTGGACGGAGGCAAGCGCCTGCGGCCCCTGCTGGTGTTGGCCGCCCGCGAAGCCGTGGCCACCGGCGAAGCCGCCACGGCCACGGCCGGCCTGGACGACGCGGCCATGCGTGCCGCCTGCGCGGCCGAGCTGATCCACGCCTATTCGCTGGTGCACGACGACATGCCCTGCATGGACAACGACATCCTGCGCCGCGGCAAGCCCACGGTGCATGTGCAGTTTGGCGAGGCCCAGGCCCTGCTGGCTGGCGACGCGCTGCAGGCCCTGGCGTTTGAATTGCTCACGCCCGAAGGCAGCGAAGCCCCGGCCAGCGTGCAGGCCATGCTGTGCCGCCTGCTGGCCCAGGCCGCGGGTTACCAGGGCATGGCCGGCGGCCAGGCTATTGATCTGGCCAGCATCGGCCTGGCGCTGAGCGAAGACCAACTGCGCTGCATGCACCGCCTGAAGACCGGCGCCTTGTTGCAGGGCAGCGTGATGATGGGCGCGGCCTGCAAGCAGGGTGCGCTGCCCGCCACCGCCCATGCGGCGCTGCGCGACTACGGTGCCGCGCTGGGCCTGGCTTTCCAGGTGGTGGACGATATCCTGGACGTCACCTCCGACGCCGCCACCCTGGGCAAAACCGTGGGCAAGGACGCTGCCCAGGACAAACCCACCTATGTGTCCCTGCTGGGCCTGGAGCGCTCCACCGTCTACGCCCAGGAACTGCTGGCCCAGGCCCTGGCCGCGCTGGACGCCAGCGACCTGCCCAACACCCAGGCGCTGCGTGCCCTGGCCGATATGGTGGTGAACCGGTCCAGCTGATATGGCACACCCCCAGTCTTCGCGCACTGCCCCGGAATCGTCTTGCAAAGGCGAGGACGCATGTCGCTACGCCAACCCCCTTGCAGGGGGCAACACCGCCAGCCCGGCAGAGCCGGTTCTGGGGTGTTCTGGCGAGGTCCGTTGTTTACGCCTCCACAAGAATTGAAACTATGCCTACCGCGAAACCATCGACCTTTCCGCTGCTGGAAACCATCAACGACCCGGCGGACCTGCGCCTGTTGCCCCGCACCGAGCTGAAACCGCTGGCCGATGAGCTGCGCGCCTTCGTGATCGACAGCGTGTCCAAAACCGGCGGCCACCTCAGCTCGAACCTGGGCACGGTGGAGTTGACGGTGGCGTTGCACTATGTCTTCAACACACCGGAAGACCGGCTGGTGTGGGACGTGGGCCACCAGACCTATCCGCACAAAATTTTGACCGGACGGCGTGAGCGCATGGCCTCGCTGCGCCAGCTGGGCGGCTTGTCGGGCTTCCCGACCCGCTCCGAGAGCCCATTCGACGCATTTGGCACGGCGCATTCCAGCACCTCCATATCCGCCGCACTGGGCATGGCCCTGGCGGCCAAGCAAAAGGGTGAGAACCGCCGCAGCGTGGCCATCATCGGCGACGGCGCCATGAGCGCGGGCATGGCTTTCGAGGCGCTGAATAATGCCGGTGTCAGCGACTGCAATCTGCTGGTCATCCTGAACGACAACGACATGAGCATCAGTCCGCCCGTGGGCGCGCTGAACCGCTACCTGGCCCAACTGATGAGCGGGCAGTTCTACGCCGCTGCCAAGAGCGTTGGCAAGCAGGTGCTCAAGGGCGCGCCGCCGCTGTTCGAGCTGGCTAAGCGCTTCGAGCAGCATGCCAAGGGCATGGTGGTACCGGCCACCCTGTTCGAGCAATTTGGCTTCAACTACATCGGCCCCATCGACGGCCACGACCTGGACTCGCTGATCCCTACGCTGGAAAACATCAAGCACCTGACCGGCCCGCAGTTCCTGCACGTGGTCACCAAGAAAGGCCAGGGCTACAAGCTGGCCGAGGCCGACCCCGTGGCCTACCACGGCCCCGGCAAGTTCGACCCGGCCGTGGGCCTGCAAAAAGCCAGTGGGGTCAGCAAGCCTACTTTCACCCAGGTGTTTGGCCGCTGGCTGTGCGACACCGCCGCGCAGGACAGCCGCCTGGTCGGCATCACACCCGCGATGCGCGAAGGCTCGGGCCTGGTGGAGTTCGAGAAGCTGTTTCCAGACCGTTATTACGACGTGGGCATTGCCGAGCAGCACGCGGTGACCTTTGCCGCCGGCCTGGCCTGTGAAGGCTTGAAGCCGGTGGTGGCGATCTATTCCACCTTCCTGCAGCGCGCCTACGACCAGCTGATCCACGACGTGGCGCTGCAGAACCTGCCGGTGGTGTTCGCACTCGACCGCGCTGGCTTGGTGGGGGCCGACGGCGCTACCCATGCGGGTGCGTACGACATTCCTTTCTTGCGCTGCATCCCGAACATGGGTGTGGCCTGCCCGGCCGATGAGAACGAATGCCGCCGCCTGCTGAGTAGCGCGTTTGCGCAAGACAACCCGGTGGCTGTGCGTTACCCGCGTGGCGCGGGTGCTGGCGCAGCCATGGAAGCCGGTCTGCAGCCGCTGCCCTATGGCAAGGGTGAGATTCGCCGCCAGAGCAAACAGGCTTCGGGCATTGCCATCCTGGCCTTCGGCACCTTGCTGTACCCGGCGCTGGCCGTGGCCGAGAAGCTGGACGCCACCGTGGTGAATATGCGCTGGGCCAAGCCGCTGGACGTGGAACTGCTGCTGCAGATCGCCGCCAGCCACGCGGCCTTGGTAACGGTGGAAGACGGTGCCGTCATGGGCGGTGCCGGCAGCGCGGTGCTGGAAGCGTTGCAGGCCGCGGGCGTGACCGTGCCAGTGCTCCAGCTGGGCCTGTCCGATGAATTCATCGAACACGGCGACCCGGTCAAGCTTATGTCCCTACAGGGCCTGGATGCCGCTGGCATCGAGGCATCTATAGAAAAACGCTTTCCAGCGCAGGTAAGTACTGCGAAGTCTGCTCTTAAATTGGTAGCATAATCGCTATTGAGCGGTGCCGCCAGGCGGTGGGCCGCTGGGCTTGGTGAAACCCTTGGCCGTCATGCAGGCATCCATGGCCGTACGGTCTGGGTGGCCTCCCGCGTCTTTGGCGACGCTGGCAGAGCAGGCTTGTATGGCCGCATCCAGGGCGGCATTTTTGCCACCGTTGCTGCTGGGCGGGGCGTTTTGGGCGCCGCTGCTGGCGGCATAGGCCAGGCCCAGGGCGGCGATGCAGGCCAGGTGGATGCTGGATGTCTTCACGGTTCAATTCCCTTGATCAATATGCTGCCGCCAAGGTGGGCAGAGCGGCCACTGTAGGCGGGCTTTGTCAGCTGCGTGTGTGTCGAATGTCGGGTTTGGGTAAACCGCTACCGCCGTGGCCGGCGGCATAGCAGAATTTGAACGTTTTAGGCCTCTGGCGCAGGTACTATCAGCGCTAGCAGCTATCACTTTTATAGTGTTGTACCAGCGAGGTTCAGCGCTGCATGCCCCAGCGGCGTACCGTGAAGCGCTCCAGCGTCTGGAACACCAGGCTTTCCACCAGCAGGCCGATGGCGATGACCATCACCAGGCCGGCGAACACGCGGTCGGTGAACAGCTCGTTGCGGTTCTGAAAGATGTACCAGCCCAGGCCACCTTTGCCCGAGGATGCGCCGAACACCAGCTCGGCCGCGATCAAGGTGCGCCAGGCAAACGCCCAGCTGATCTTCAGCCCGGCCAGGATGGACGGCAGCGCGGCAGGCACCAGGATCTGCAGCACATAGCGCAAGCCCTTCAGGCCGTAGTTGCGCCCGGCCATGCGCAGGGTTTCGGGTACTGCCTGGAAGCCAGCGTAGGTGTTCAAGGCCAGCGGCCACAGCACCGAATGGATCAGCACGAACACCAGGCTGCCCTGGCCCAGGCCGAACCACAGCAGGGCCAGCGGTAGCAGCGCGATGGCCGGCAGCGGGTTCAGCATCGCCGTCAGCGTCGCCAGCAAGTCACGGCCGAGTTGGGTCGATACCGCCAGCGTCGTCAGCACAAAGGCGGCGATCACACCGCCGATATAGCCTTGCAACAGCAGGCCCAGCGAGATGCGGGTCTTGGTGACCAGTTCACCGCTGGCCAGGCCGTCGACCAGCGCGTGGGCGGTCTGCAGCGCGGTGGGCAACAGCAGGTCGTTGTTCTGGATGCGGGCCACGATTTCCCAGGGGATCAGCAGTGCCAGCAGGATCAGGCCGCGGCGCAGCCAGGCCTGCTCCCAGACGCGGGCCGTCCAGGGCAGCAGGCGCTCCACATGCGTGTCGGGCAGGGCCTCCAACACGCGTTCGTATTCGGCCCGGATGGGGGGATTCAAAGCGCTCATGCGATCTTTCGGGGCAGTTCGTTGGCAGGCGTGGGGCTGCCGTCTACTTCTTCGTTGAACAGCAGGCGGTGGATACGCTGCGCAGCGGCCTGGAACTCGGCACCGCCCTGGCTGTGCATGCCGAAGTCGTGGCTGTTGATCTCGGCGCGGACCCGGCCCGGATGCGGCGAAAGCAGGCCGATGCGGTTCCCGACGACCAAGGCTTCCTCTATCGAGTGGGTGACAAAGACCAGGGTGAATCGCACCTCTTCCCACAGCGCTAGCAGTTCTTCTTGCATCTTGCGGCGCGTCAGCGCGTCGAGTGCGGCGAAGGGCTCGTCCATCAGCAAGACCTTGGGCTGCATGGCCAGCGCGCGGGCAATCGCCACGCGCTGCTTCATGCCGCCCGACAAGGTGTTCGGGTAGGCCTTGGCGAAGGCCGAAAGCCCCACCTTGTCCAGGTAGTGCAACGCGCGTTCATGGGCTTCCTGCTTGCCCAGCGTGCGCGATGCCAGCAGCGGAAACGCCACGTTGTCGAGCACGGTTTTCCACGGCGGCAATTGGTCGAATTCCTGGAACACGACGATGCGGTCTGGCCCGGGCTGGGTTACCTTGCGGCCGGCGATGCGGATCTCGCCTTCCACGGGTGCGATGAAGCCGGCCATGGCTTTGAGCAGGGTTGACTTGCCGCAGCCGGAGGCACCCAGCAGTACAAAGCGGTCGGCCTCGAACACGTTCAGGCTGACCTGGTGGGTGGCGCGCACCACCCGCGCCGGCGTGCGGTATTCGAGGCTGACGCCGTCGACTTCCAGCAGCGGGGTGTCAGGGGCAGATTTCAAGGCGGTCACGGTGGCCATTTCAGCTTCCTGGCTGGGCGTAGGCTTCTTCGAAGAAATAGTCCTTCCACGAAGCGGCACGGTTCTTCAGCACGCCCAGCTTGTTCAGCTCGTCGGCATACACATAGGTGCGGAAGGGCGAGATGGTGAAGTCGTTCTCCGGGTCTTCCACGATCTTGCGCACAAAGTCCAGCGGCAGCTTGGATTTCTGCACGCGGATGAAGGTCTCGGCCGCCTTGGGCTTATTGGCCTTGATCCACTGCGAGGCCTCGACCAGCGCGGCGTAGAAAGCCTTGTAGGTCTTGGGGTTCTCGTCGTGGAATTTCTGCGTGGTGTACAGCACGTTGAAGGTGGCCGGGCCGCCCAGGATGTCGTAGGAGCTGATGACCTTGTGCACGGCCTTGTTCTCCAGCGCCTGGTAGTAGAACGGCGCGCTGGAGAAATGCGTGTTGATCTCCGAGCCGCCGGCCATCAGCGCGGCGGTGGCATCGGGGTGGGCCAGGCTCACCGAGATATTGTCGAAGCGTTTGAAGTCGTCCTTGCCGTAGAGCTTGGCGGTCTCGATCTGCAAGGTGCGCGACTGGAAGCCGGTGCCTGCTGCCGGCACGGCGATGCGGTCCTTGTCGCTCAGGTCCTTCAGCGTTTTCACTTTCGGGTTGTTGCTGATCAGGTAGTTGGGTAGCGAGCCGAGTGCGGCCACGGCCTTCACGTTCTGCCGGCCCTTGGTGCGGTCCCACAGCGTCAGCATCGGCGGCACGCCGGCTGAAACCACGTCCAGCGCGTTGGCGAGCAGGGCTTCGTTCATGGCGGTGGCGCCGGATATTTGCGTCCAGTCCACGTCAATATTCAGGCCCTGGGCCTTGCCGTGTTTTTCGATCAACTTCTGGTCTTGCACCACGTCGAGCACCAGGTAGCCGATACCGAATTGCTGGGCGATGCTGATGCGGCCTTCGGCCTGGGCGAGCAGGGTGGCGCTGGCGAGAGCCAGGCCGGCGACGAGGCGGGTGAGAGTGAATGGCATGGTGTTCTTAGAAAGGCTCATTGCCTTCGATGGTGGTGCGGAATAGCTTGCGGCGCAGGTGGTCGGGCGTGCCGGCGGCGAGGTGGGTGACGGAGCGGTTGTCCCAGAACACCATGTCGTGCGGCTGCCAGGCGTGGCGGTAGACCAGCTCGGCGCGGGATGTGTGGGCGAACAGTTCGTCCAGCAGGGCGCGGCTTTCGTCTTCGGGAATGCCGACGATGCGGGTGGTGAAATGCTCGCTGACGAACAGTGCCTTGCGTCCGTTCTCCGGGTGGGTGCGCACAACGGGGTGCACGGCAGGCTGCACCTCGTCGAGCTGGGCTTGCGTGAGCTTGGGGCGCCAGGGGTTGCAGGCGCGCAGCTCTTCGTATTTGGCCAGGTAGGAATGCTCGGCGCGCAGGCCGGCCACGGCGGTCTGCAGTGCGGCGGGCAAGGTGTCCCAGGCGGCGTGCTGGTTGGCGAACAAGGTGTCGCCGCCTTCGCTGGGCAGCTCCTGCGCGTGCAGCAGCGAGCCCAGGCTGGGCTTCTCTTTGTACGACAGGTCGGAATGCCAGTAGGCGCCGGCGTCGCCCAGGCCGATGGGCTGGCCGTTTTCCTTGATGTTGGAGACGATCAGGATTTCCGGGTGGTTTTGCAGCTGAAAGCCCTTCAGTACATGGATCTGCAACGGGCCGAAGCGGGCGCTGAAGTCCACCTGTTGCTGCGGCGTGATGCGCTGGTCGCGGAACACCAGCACGTGGTGCTCCAGGTGGGCGCGGTGGATGCGCTTGAAGTTCTCAGCCGTCAGGGACTGGTTCAGATCCAGGCCGAGCACCTCGGCGCCCAGTGGGGAGTCAAAGGGGCGTATTTCTAGTTGTTGCGCTGTAGTGGTGAGGGGTGGGGTGCGTTCCAGGGTCGCGGTCATCGTATGCCTTGTCAGATGGGCACCAGGGGTGCCGAATGTGTGGGCGAATGTAGGACGGCTGCGCCGGAAAGAGAACGATTGATTCGGCGTTTGCTAACTACCAAAACATATGAGGCTCGGCTGAAGGGGGCGGTGCCGGCATCGCACTTCATAAGAGAAAAAGCCTGCTGGCGCAGGTTTTATCTGTGTAAAGTGCTATTGAATGTGTAGCGTGCTTGGTTGATCTGCGCAGGGGAAAACCCGTGCCAAATCGGCTGTCGCGCTTCCCTACAATCTGCGCAGACTACCGTCTACTCCCTGCGTCTGCGGGGCTGCACTTATTCATCGGAGGGAGATTTTTCATGGATCGTCGTTCTCTTATCAAACATTCCGGTATTGCGGGTGTACTGGCTGCTGGCATGGCGCCTGCGGCACACGCTCAGGCTGCCGTGCGTTGGCGCCTGGCCTCCAGCTTTCCCAAGCCGCTGGATACGATTTACGGCGGGGCCGAGGTGTTCGCCAACGCGGTCAAGGCCATGTCGGGTGGCAAGTTTGAAATCTCGGTGCATGCCGGTGGCGAGCTGATGCCTCCGTTCGGCGTGGTGGACGGCGTGCAGCAGGGCTCGGTGGAGATGTGCCACACCGTGCCGTACTACTTTTACGGCAAGAACCCGGCCTTTGCCATCGGTGCCGCCATTCCTTTCGGCATGAATGCGCGCCAGATGAACGCCTGGATGATGCACGGCAACGGCCGCAAGTTGATGAACGAGTTCTACGCCAACTACGGCATGGTCAGCTATGCCGGCGGCAATACCGGCACGCAGATGGGGGGCTGGTTCCGCAAGGAAGTGAAGACTGTGGCCGACCTGAAGGGCCTGAAGATGCGCCTGGGCGGCGGCCTGGTCGGCGAGGTGATGGCCAAGATGGGCGTGGTGCCCCAAAGCCTGCCCGGTGGCGAGATCTACCAGGCGCTGGAAAAAGGCACGATCGACGCGGCGGAGTGGGTGGGCCCCTACGACGACCAGAAGCTAGGCTTCGCCAAAGTGGCGCCCAACTACTACTACCCCGGTTGGTGGGAGGGCGGCCCCGAGGTGGACTTCTTCATCAACAAGAAGGCCCTGGACGCGCTGTCGCCCGAGAACAAGGCCATCGTGGAAGCTGCCACCACCGTTGCCGCAGTCGACATGCTGGCCAAGTACGATGCCCGCAACCCGGATGCGTTGAAGCAGCTGCTGGGCTCCAAGATCAAGTTGCTGCCGTTCTCCAAGGACATTCTGGACGCGTCCTTCAAGGCGGCCCAGGCCGTGTACGAAGAAAACGATGCCAAGAGCCCCGAGTGGAAGAAGATTTTTGCCGACTTCCGCGCCTTCCAGCGCAACCAGGTCGCCTGGTTCCGCGTAGCCGAAGGCCGCTTTGACAGCTATATGCAAAGCATCAAACTTTAGAACACCCCCAGGCTACGCTTTGCTTCGCCAACCCCCTTGCAGGGGGCGATACCAGTGGCCCGGCAAAGCCGGTTCCACGGTATCTCTGGATTAAAAAACCGCGCCTAGGCGCGGTTTTTGTTTACAACTTGCGAAATTCCTGCAGCTCGCGCACCAGGCGCTCAAATTCGCTGATGAGGGCCGGCGTGGCGCCGTAGAACACATCGAACTTACCCATCAGCGTGCGCACATACAGGCGCGGGGCGATCAGCCAGTCCAGGCCGGGTACGCGTATCAGCTTGCCATAAGCCAGGTCGTCAAAGGCCAGCTGCTTGTTCCAGATCCAGCTCTGGTGCAGGCCCTCGCTGCTGATGCAGGTGCGGCTGCGTAGGATGCTCCACCAGGTCCAGGCCATCAGCACCAGGCCGGCAATGAGCCACACCACGCCGGTGCTGCGCCCGTTGCCCAGCGCGCCGCTGGTGAACAGCTGGGCTAGCCAGACCGCGCAGCCGCCGACGATGGCGGTGGTCAGCAGCTTGAACAGCGGCGAGAATGCGGTGTCTTCCACCGAGCTGCCGCCGCCCGGCACGAAACGGAAAGGAGCGGGGCCCAAGGCTCAGGGCTTCGCGGGTTCGGACGCGGGCGCCTCTGCCGCAGGCGCGTCGCCAAACGGGTTCTCGCCCGTGCTGTCGGACTTTTGCAGATCGTCCACGGGTACCTCGATCTGGATCTTGTCGGTGTCCACCTTTTCTTCCTTGGGCAGGAAGACGGTGACGGTCTGCGGAACAAAGATCACGATGGCCACCAGGATCAGCTGCATCAGCACCCAGGGGATGGCGCCCATGTAGATGTCGTTCGACTGGATGGGCTTCTCGATGCGCTTTTCCTTGAACAGCGTATCGGCAATGCCGCGCAGATAGAACAGCGCGAAGCCAAACGGCGGGTGCATGAAGCTGGTCTGCATGTTCACGCACAGCAGCACGCCAAACCACACCAGGTCGATGCCCAGCTTGGCCGCCACCGGGCCCAGCATGGGCAGGATGATGAAGGCGATCTCGAAGAAGTCCAGGAAGAAGGCCAGGAAGAAGATGAACACGTTGACAGCGATCAGGAAGCCGATCTGTCCGCCCGGCAGGCCGGTCAGCATGTGTTCCACCCACTTGGCGCCGTCCACACCCTGGAACACCATGGAGAACACACGTGCCCCGATCAAGATGAACACCACCATGGCTGTCAGCCGCATGGTGCTGACCATGGACTCCCAGATCAGCGGCAGCGTCAGCCGCCGGTGCAGAGCGGCCAACAGCAGCGCGCCGACCACGCCCATGGCGCCGGCCTCGGTGGGCGTGGCAATGGCGGTATCAATACCCGGCAGGCCACCCATGGAACCCAGCACGGCAAAGATCAGCACAGCCGAGGGGATGATGCCGCGCAGGCACTTGGCCCACAGCTTGGCGCCGCTCAGCGTACGGGCGGTTTTCGGGATGCCTGGAATGTGGTCGGGCTTGAAGACGCCCAGCAAAAAGGTATAGCCGGCGAAGATCAGTACCTGCAGGATGGATGGGCCCCAGGCACCACGGTACATATCGCCCACCGAACGGCCCAGTTGGTCGGCCATCACGATCAGCACCAGCGAAGGCGGCACCAGCTGGGTGATGGTGCCGGAGGCCGCCAGCACGCCGGTGGCATAGCGCATGTTGTAGCCGTAGCGGATCATCACGGGCAGCGAGATCAGCGCCATGGCAATCACCTGGCCGGCCACGGTACCGGTGATGGCGCCCAGGATGAAGCCGACGATGATCACCGAATAGCCCAGGCCGCCCTTGACCGTACCAAACAGCTGGCCCATGGAGTCCAGCATGTCTTCGGCCAGCCCGCATTTCTCCAGCACGGCACCCATGAAAGTGAAGAACGGAATCGCCAGCAACAGGTCGTTCGACAAGATGCCGAAGATGTTGATCGGCAGGTTCTCCATGAACACAGCCGGGAACCAGCCCATCTGGATCGCAAACAGGCCCGAGGCCATGCCCAGCGCCGATAGCGAAAAGGCCACTGGGAAGCCGATCAGCATGATCAGCACCAGCCCACCGAACATCATCGGCGCGAAATTTTCCATCTGCATATCGTTCTGTCCTGTTGCTTTAATCGGTGGTGGCGGGGTTGGTGCGCGGAACACCATGGAGCCGGCTGCGCCGGGCCACTGGTGTTGCCCCCTTGAGGGGGGATGCGGCTACACGCAGTGAGCAAGAAACGGGGGGGAGCCTATTCACTGCACCGGCTTCTCGTAATGTGTGTCCATCTCGAATTTGCCTTGCAGGTAGGCGATGCGTTTCACCACTTCCGACAGACCCTGCAGAAACATCAGCGCGAAACCCAGTGGCAACAGCATCATGGCGGGCCAGCGGATCAGGCCGCCGGCGTTGTTCGACATTTCGCCCGAACGCAGCATGCCTATGAATAGCGGCCAGCTCAGCCAGGCGATGGTGGCCATCACCGGCAGCAGAAAGAACACCAGGCCAAACAGGTCTACATACACCGGGCCATGGCCCTTGAGCCGGCCGTAGAAGATGTCCACGCGTACATGCTCATTCATCTTGAGCACCACCGGCGCACCCAGCATCACGGTGACGGCAAACATATACCACTGGATCTCCAGCCAACCGTTGGAGCTGATGTCCAGCCCATAGCGCACGAAGGCGTTGCCGGCAGAGATAAAGGCGGCGGCCAGCACCGCCCAGGCAGCCAGGCGGCCCATTTGCTGGCTGATCCAGTCCATGCCGAGGGCAAGCTTGAGTAATCCGGACATGGTGTCACTCCGATAGGGAAAAGAGGTGGGGCGCTGGCCCCATGGCCACGGCGATGGACGCCGCTTTTTGCAGCGCACGATGATAACTTTGTAACGTGCACCCGATGCCGCGGCAGGGCCCGGGTTTACGCCTAGACGCCGTTCAGGCTTACGGAAACGGCATTTGTTGTTTCTAAATGTAGGGCTTGGTCGTGCTATTAAAAAAATAGCTTCATATGATTAGTTTGTAAGCGCTGTAAGCATTTTTAGATATTGCAGTCTGGGGTGTTTGGCGATGCAGCAGGGGTAATTTGTGCAGATTGCTTACCAAGTTGCGAGCCCGGTTTGCTTGCACACCGGCATTCTGGCCCCCATAACTCGAGATGCCCAGTTGCAGTACTGCTGCCTGGCCTTCAAGTGACTCACCCCAAAAGGAGCCAACACATGCATTTCCAACATTCAAAAGCACTTACTTTCGGCATGGAGCTGGAACTGCAGATCGTGGACGACGCCACCGGGCGTCTGTCCCCCAGCAGTGCCGCGCTCTGGCGCGAACTGGAAGTGCTGCCGGAGCATGAACGCTTCTCTCTGGAGGCGACCCAATCCACTATTGAAGTGACCACTTCGGTGCATGAAGATGCCGACACCATGGAGGACGAGGCGCGCGAACTGGTGCGTACCGTAAAGCAGATTGCCCGCCGCCAGAGTGCCGACCTGCGCGGTGGCGGCACGCACATCCTGCAATTCTGGAACGAGCACGAGTTCACCGAAACCGAACGTGCTGCCGAGCTGCATGCCAAGTATGGCTTCCTCCCCAAACGCTTTTCTACCTATGGCATGCACGTGCACATCGGTGTACCCGGCAAGGAGGAGGCCATCCAGCTCGCGAACGTGATGCAAAGCCTGTGCCCGCTGTTCATTGCCCTGTCTGCCGCCTCGCCATTCCAGCAGGGCGTGGACACCGGCTTTTGCGCGGCACGCCCGCTCGAGCCGTTGGTCTACCCCTACGGAGGTCCGATGCCGCGTTTGGAGAACTGGGCCGCGTTTGAAAAAGTGGCCCAGGAAATCTTCGACTCCGGCCTGGCCAAAAGCCTGAAGGATATTTACTGGGACGTACGGCCCAAGCCCGAGTTCGGTACGGTGGAAGTCCGCGTGTTTGACACACCGCTGAGCGTGCGCAAGGCCGTGTCGCTGGCGGCCTTCACCCGCGCCTGTGCGGCCCTGGCCTTGCAGGGCGAGCTGGGCTATGCCGCCACTCCGATTCCCTACAACACAGAGCGTGTCAGCCGTTTCATGGCTTGTCGTGACGGTATGGATGCCCACCTGTTCAACCCCGCAGTTGGCGAGTGGATGCCGGCGCGCAAGTGGTTTAACCGCTTGGTGGAACGCATGCTGCAACAACCCTTGTGCGACGCGGATGCGCGCAGAATCCGCAGCTTGCACAAGCTGATTGCCGAGGAGCAGGACTCCGACATCATGCGCGACACCTGGGGTGACATCGTCAACCGTTCGCCCGCCATGGCGCACTGGGTGCCCGGTCCGCGCGAGTACGCTTTCAACTCACGCGAGCATTGCGCGCGGCTGCTGGCGTAAAGCTGGGGTCCGTCCGCCAGCGGGGCGTTACAAAGCCGGGTATTTGGGTGAATAATGGCCCATGTCCTCCACCCTGCCACGGGCCTTGCCGGGCTCTATCGATGCGCCGTCCATGCGCAGCGCGGGCCACGACCTGCTGTCGCTGGCGCTGATGGATGCGCGCAACCACACCCTGCATTTGCTGGACCAGTTTGAGTCGGCCCAGATGGGCTTGCCACCCGGCCTGCAGCCGCGCTGGCTGGCCGGGCATATTGGCTGGATGGCCGAGGCCTGGCTGGGCCGCAATACCCAGCGCAGCCGGGGTACCGAATGCGCCTTCCAGCCCACCCGGCTGGCCTCTATCGAACCCCATGCCGACATCTGGTGGAACCAGGAGCAAATGGAGGGCCGTGGCGCCGCATTCGCGCCAGATTTGGCCACCACCAAGAACTTCTTGCTGCAAACGCTGGAGAGCACGCTGGAGCTGCTGGAGAAAACGCCCGATAACGACGCGGCGCTGTACTTTTACCGCTTGGCTCTGTTCCATGAAGACCTGCGTGGCGAGCAACTGATTACGTTGGCCCAGGTGCACGGCGTGCCGCTGCAACTGGCTCCGCCCGCGGGCATGACCGCGCGGCCACCGCTGCAGCTGCCGGCCTGTCAGTGGCAGCTGGGTTCGCAGCCGGGGGGCTTTGTGTTTGACAACGAAAAATGGGCGCATGAGGTCGCGCTGCCTGCGTTTGAGATCGACGCCCAGCCGGTCAGCTGGGCCCAGTATGTGGAGTTTGTGGACGACGGCGGTTACGACAATTCCGCCTGGTGGCAGCCCGAGGCCTGGACATGGCTGCAGACCATGGACAAGAAAGAAGGCCGGCGCGCACCGCGCTATGTGGACCAGATTGGCGTGGCCAGCGGTGCCGTGCTGCAGAACCGGTTTGGCGTGCGTCTGCGCGCTGCGGGCCAACAGCCGGCCATGCATATGACCTGGTGGGAGGCCGATGCCTGGTGCCGCTGGGCCGGGCGTCGACTGCCCAGCGAGGCAGAGTGGGAATATGCGGCCATCCATGCGGCCCGCAGGGGCTTCCACTGGGGTGATGTGCACGAATGGACGGCCAGCACCTTCCGGCCTTGGCCCGGCTTCAGTGCTGACCCGTGGATGGCCTATTCTGTGCCCTGGTTTGGTCACGCCAAGGTGATGCGGGGCGCGTCGTTCGCCACGCGTGCACGCATGAAGAACCCCAAGCACCGGGGTTTTGCCCTCCCGGGTGATGATGTGCGTTTTGTTGGTTTCCGCTCATGTGCGGCTTGAGTGCTATATAAATAGTAGCTATCGACGCAGAATTTATCTGCGCTGGCGGCCATTTGTGTATATGTCATTAAGTGATGGGGTGATGCGCAACGCTATGCTGCGGCGGCGTCGCTATGGATTAGGATGGACCCATCTTTTTACCGTTTGCCTGCCATGACCGAGCCCCGCCTCCACTACGTTTCTTGCCCCGGCCCCGCAGCCGTCCGCAGCGCACCCGACGCCAGCGGCCACCGCATGGCGTACTGGGAATGGGGCGACCCGACCAACCCCCATCTCGTGCTGTGCGTGCATGGGCTGACGCGCCAGGGCCGAGACTTCGACGTGCTGGCCCAGGCCTTGAGCCGTGGCGCCCGTGTGGTCTGCCCGGATGTAGTGGGTCGCGGCCAGAGCGACTGGCTGCAAGACCCGCAGGCCTACCAGATGCCCACTTACGCCGCCGACATGCTGGCTCTGCTGGCCCAGCTGCACCAGCAGTCCCCGGTGCAGACCCTGGACTGGCTGGGCACCAGCATGGGCGGGCTGATCGGCATGGGGGTGCTGGGCACGCCCGGCCTGCCCTTGCCGGTACCGGTGCGCCGCCTGGTGCTGAACGACGTAGGCCCGGCGCTGGAATGGACGGCCCTGCAGCGCATCGGCACCTACCTGGGCAATACCGGCAGGTTCGAATCGCTGCAGCAGGCGGCCGATGCGATGTGGGCCATCTCGGCCAGCTTTGGGCCGCACACACCGGCCCAGTGGCTGGAGCTGTCGCGCCATATGGTTAAACCCCTGGTGCCGGGCGAGCCGGCGCTGACCCTGCACTATGACCCGGCGTTGGCCGAGTCGTTTCGCAGCTTCAGCGCCGCATCGGCGGCCGAGGGTGAGGCCGCGCTGTGGAAGCTGTACGGCAACATCACGGCACAGGCCTTGCTGCTGCGGGGAGCGCAGTCCGATTTATTGTCGGCCGCCACGGCCAAGGCCATGACCCAGCGCGGCCCGAAAGCGCGCCTGGTGGAGTTTGCGGGTGTTGGGCATGCACCGACCTTGATCGCCGATGCGCAGCTTGCCGAAGTCGTTGGTTTTTTACTTACCTGAGGACCAGCTAGGGATGAAAAGTGCACCGACTGTGCAAGCCACCGCGAGCCCGCCCGAAGAGCGCCTGGCAGATGTGGTGGCGGTTACTTCCGAGACCTTGCCCGAGCAGGTGAATGCGCTGGCGCGGGCTCGGGCTTTTGCCGAGCCGCTGATCTCCGGCGAGCTGCTGGACACCGGGGAGAACACGCTGGAGCACGCCGATGCCGTGGCCGCCATCCTGCGTTCGGTGGGCGGCTCCGAGGCTATGCAGGCGGCCAGCTACCTGGTCTATGCTTGCGTCCATCTGAATAAGCCGCAGGAGGTGATTGCCAAGGCCTTCGGTGCAAACTTCGCCGCGCTGGCGGTGGAGACCACCCAGCTGATGCGGGTGCAGCGCCTGTCGCGCGGCTCCGACAGCGCCGCCAACCCGGCGGATGACCCGGCGGCGCAGACCGAAAATGTGCGCAAGATGCTGCTGGCCTTCTCGCGCGATCTGCGCGTGGTCATGTTGCGCCTGGCTTCGCGCCTGCAGACTTTGCGCTTCTGTGCAGCCAGCAAGACACCGGTATCGCCGCGCTTGGCGCGCGAGTCGCTGCAGGTCTTCGCTCCGCTGGCCAACCGCCTGGGTATCTGGCAGATCAAGTGGGAGATGGAGGACCTGTCCTTCCGTTTCATCGAGCCCGATACCTACAAACAGGTGGCGCGCTTGCTGGACGAAAAGCGCGTGGAGCGCGAGGCCAACATGGAGCAGTTGCGCTCCACCCTCGAGGCCGAGCTGATCGCCCAGGGTCTGCAGGCCACGGTGCAGGGGCGACCCAAGCACATCTACAGCATCGTCAAGAAGATGCGCGGCAAGTCGCTCGGCTTTGACCAGTTGTTCGACATCCGTGCCCTGCGCGTGGTGGTACCCAGCGTGGACGATTGCTACGCCGTGCTGGGCTGGGTGCACAGCCGCTTTGTGCCCATGGCCGATGAGTTTGACGACTACATCGCCAAACCCAAGGGCAATGGCTACCAGTCGCTGCACACCGTGGTGCAGCAGATGGTGGACGGTGTGGCCTGTTTGCCGATTGAGATCCAGATCCGTACCCAGGCCATGCACGAGCATGCCGAGTACGGAGTGGCCGCGCACTGGGCATACAAAGAGGCCGGTACCAAGGGCTATGCGGGCGTGTCCGCCAGCGGCGAATATGACGCCAAGATCGCCGTGCTGCGCCAACTGTTGGCCTGGGAGCGTGATCTGTCGGGCGCGGCGCCGAATGCCGGTGACGTGCATGTGCATGTGCTGAGCGACCGTATCTATGTGCTGACGCCCGATGCGGCGGTGGTCGAGCTGCCTGCGGGCGCCACGGCGGTGGACTTTGCCTACAGCTTGCACACCAGCCTGGGGCATCGCTGCCGTGGTGCCAAGGTGGACGGCGTGCAAGTCCCCTTGAACACGCCCTTGCAAAACGGCCAGACCGTGGAGATCACGGCCGCCAAGGAAGGCGGCCCGTCGCGCGATTGGCTGAATGCCGAGCTGGGCTACTTGGTCAGCCACCGTGCCCGGGCCAAGGCCCGGGCCTGGTTCAATGCCATGGCCATCCACACCACCGTGGCGCGGGGCCGCGAGGCGGTCGAAAAGCTGCTGCAGCGCGAGGGCAAGACGGCCATCAAACTGGATGACCTGGCTGCTCGCCTGGGCTTCAAGTCGGCCGACGATTTGTTCGAGGTGGTGGGCAAGGATGAGTTTTCGCTGCGCAGCATCGAGACCCTGCTGCGTCCGCCCGAGCCGGTGCTGCCGCAGGACGATTTCCTGCTGCTCAAAAAGTCCCGCAACACCGAGAGGTCACCCAAGGGTGGTGTGTTGGTGGTCGGCGTGGATTCGCTGATGACCCAGTTGGCCAAATGCTGCAAGCCCGCGCCGCCGGACCCGATTCTGGGTTTTGTCACGCGCGGCAAGGGCGTCAGTATCCACCGCGCCGATTGCAGCAATTTCCGCGAAATGTCTGCCCGCAATGGCGAACGCGTGATCCCGGTGGAGTGGGGCAGCGACAAGAAGGAGCATGCCGCGGTCTACCCGGTGGACGTGGCGGTGCAGGCTGCCGACCGCCAGGGCCTGTTGCGCGATATTTCGGAAGTCTTCACCAAGGAGAAGATGAATGTGATTGGCGTGCAGACCCAGTCTGTCAAGGGCACGGCATGGATGACGTTCACCGTGGAGGTAGCCGACGCGGCGCGGCTCAACAAGGTGCTGGGCGTGGTGTCAGAGGTTGTGGGCGTGCGCTCTGCACGACGCAAATAATGGCGACCGCAAGGAATCGTAAAAAACCCGTGCTATACTCGTGGTCTCGAATGCATCCTTAGGCGCGTAGCTCAGCTGGTTAGAGCACCACCTTGACATGGTGGGGGTCGTTGGTTCGAGTCCAATCGCGCCTACCAATAATTTGGTAGTAAAAAAGGCCTGGCTTAACCGCTAGGCCTTTTTTATTTGTGCCGCCGTAAATTGCGCGGTGCAGTCTGTTCAGGGTAATCCTTGACACTGATTGCGAGGTGGTTTTTTACAATATGTTGCGGTGCAGTACAGTGCACATAGCAACACCACCGACCACCAAGGACTGCAGTGCCGAGCAACCCTCCCGATAGCGACAAAACGGCGCATCGCGTCATCAAGAAATACCCCAACCGGCGTCTCTATGACACCGATACTTCTACCTATATCACGCTGGCAGAAGTCAAAAAGCTGGTGATGCAGCACGCGCCGGTGCAGGTGCGCGATGCCAAAACCGGTGAGGACCTGACGCGCGCTATTTTTCTGCAGATCATTCTGGAAGAAGAGGCGGGTGGTGCGCCCTTGTTAACCGAGCAGGTGCTGGCCAACATCATTCGTTTTTACGGCAACACCATGCAGGGTTTTTTGGGGCCCTATTTGGAAAAGAATGTGCAAACCTTTATGGATTTGCAGTCCAAGATGGGCGAGCAGGCCAAGGGTGTCACCCCGGAGGCCTGGGCGCAGATGTTGAAAATGCCGTCTCCCGTGATGCAGGGCATGATGGGTGCTTACGTAGAGCAGTCCAAAAATATCTTCGTGCAGATGCAGGAGCAGATGCAGCGGCAAACCGAGCAAATGCTGGGCAGCTTTGGCTTGAAACCCTGAATTTCCCCGGCGCGGCGACAATAGGGGGATGACTGAAGTAATTTCCCCTACCCATACACCCAAAGTTGGATTTGTCAGCCTGGGCTGCCCCAAGGCGCTGACGGACTCCGAGTTGATCCTCACCCAGCTGAGCGCCGAGGGTTACCAAACCTCCAAGACCTTCGAGGGTGCCGATCTGGTGATCGTCAACACCTGTGGCTTTATCGACGATGCCGTGAAGGAGAGTCTGGACACTATCGGCGAGGCCTTGGCTGCCAACGGCCGGGTGATCGTGACGGGTTGTTTGGGTGCTAAGGCAGGTGGTTCCGGTGGCAACTTGGTGCGTGAAATGCACCCCAGCGTGTTGGCCGTAACTGGGCCCCATGCCACGCAAGAAGTGATGGATGCCGTGCATGCCAATCTGCCCAAGCCGCACGACCCGTTTCTGGATCTGGTGCCCAATGCGTTCGGCAGCGCGGGCGTCAAGCTCACGCCCCGCCACTACGCATATTTGAAGATCAGCGAAGGCTGCAACCACCGTTGTACTTTTTGCATCATTCCGTCCATGCGTGGCGACCTGGTTTCGCGTTCGATTGGTGACGTGCTGAGCGATGCGAAAGCCTTGTTTGAAGGCGGCGTGAAGGAGTTGCTGGTGATCAGCCAGGACACTTCGGCCTATGGCGTGGATGTGAAATACCGTACCGGTTTCTGGGATGGCAAGCCGGTCAAGACCCGCATGTTGGAACTGGTGCAAACCTTGGCGGATATTGCTGAGCCCTATGGTGCCTGGGTGCGCTTGCACTATGTTTATCCGTACCCCAGCGTGGACGACATCCTGCCTTTGATGGCGACTGGTCGCGTGCTGCCCTATCTGGATGTGCCTTTGCAGCACAGCCATCCGGACGTGCTCAAGCGCATGAAACGCCCCGCCAGCGGTGAAAAGAATCTGGAGCGCATCCAGCGCTGGCGCGAGATTTGCCCTGAGCTGGTCATTCGTAGTACTTTCATTGCTGGATTCCCGGGCGAGACGGAGGAAGAGTTTTCCCATTTGTTGGACTTCATGCGTGAAGCCCAGATTGACCGCGCGGGTTGTTTTGCGTATAGCCCGGTGGACGGCGCTGCGGCTAATGACATCCCTGGCATGCTGCCATTGGAGTTACGCGAAGAGCGTCGTGCGCGCTTCATGGCCGTGGCTGAAGAAGTGTCGGCGAACAAGCTGCTCAAGCGTGTCGGTAGCACCATGCAGGTGCTGGTGGATTCGGCGCCGGGTCTGGGTAAAAAAGGTGGGGTCGGCCGCAGCTATGCGGATGCGCCCGAGATTGACGGCATTGTGCGTTTGCTGCCGCCCGAGAAAATCAGCAAGACCTTGAAGGCGGGTGAGTTCACCAAGGCGCGGATTGTGGGCACGCAAGGTCACGACCTGGTGGCTTTGCCCATCTAAGTCTGATTTCCCCGTGCTGCATATGTGGCGCGGGGAAAAATGGGCAAAAAAAAGCCGCTAACTTTCTAGCGGCTTTTTTTCGAGTAAGGTGTGGTGCCCAGAAACTGGACTCGAACCAGCACGCCTTGCGGCGCTGCGACCTGAACACAGTGCGTCTACCAATTTCGCCATCTGGGCCCACTAAACTCTAACCATCTGCAATTGGTAGTTTGCAGATTTTTAACCAGAAAAAAACCGCTAACTGATTAGCGGTTTTTGTTCGAGATAAGGTGTGGTGCCCAGAACTGGACTCGAACCAGCACGCCTTGCGGCGCTGCGACCTGAACACAGTGCGTCTACCAATTTCGCCATCTGGGCCCACGAGTTAAAGTATAACATGGGAAAAACAGCGTTTTGACTCGCGGGCTGAAGGCTTGATGAAATCCGCAGTTTTTTCCGTTGCCTGCCGCGCTCTGCTACCCTTTGGGCAAACCAGAAAGAGAGAATCCTTATCAAAACGACCAGTCATACCAGCGGCTTGCTGGACGAGATCGAAGGCACCATCCAGGGACACCGCGATGGACACGGGTTTGTACTGCGCGATGATGGTGAGTCGGATATCTATCTGCCCTCCAATGAAATGCGCGCCGTGCTGCACAAGGACAGGGTCAAGGCCCGTATCGTGCGCAGCGACCGCAAGGGCCGCCCCGAGGGTCGGGTTGTCGAGATCATTGAACGCCCGGTCCAACCCATCATTGGTCGCCTGCTGCAGGAAAGCGGCATTTGGCTGGTGGCTCCCGAAGACAAGCGTTATGGCCAGGATGTATTGATCCCCAAGACGGCCATTGGCAGCGCCAAGCCAGGCCAGGTGGTTGTGGTTGAACTCACTGAGCCGCCTGCTTTGTTCGGCCAGCCGGTGGGTCGCGTCAAGGAAGTGCTGGGCGAGGTGGACGACCCCGGCATGGAGATCGAAATCGCAGTGCGCAAATACGACGTGCCGCATGTGTTCTCCGATGCGTGTATTGCCCTGGCGCGCACCTTGCCAGACAAGGTGCGGCCGCAAGACAAGAAGAATCGCGTCGATCTGACCGATGTGCCCCTGGTCACTATCGATGGCGAAGACGCCCGCGACTTCGACGACGCCGTGTACTGTGAACCGGCCAAGGTCGGGCGCAGCAAGGGCTGGCGTTTGCTGGTGGCGATTGCCGATGTCAGCAACTATGTGGAAACCGGCTCGGCTATCGACGTGGATGCGTATGACCGTGCAACAAGCGTGTATTTCCCACGCCGCGTCATTCCCATGCTGCCCGAGAAGCTGTCCAACGGCCTGTGTTCCCTGAACCCCGAGGTAGAACGCCTGTGCATGGTTTGCGACATGCTGGTGACGACCAAGGGTGAGGTGCATGCTTACCAGTTTTACCCTGCGGTGATGTACAGCCATGCGCGCTTTACTTATACCGAGGTGGCGGCCATTCTGGGCAATACCCGTGGCCCTGAGGCGCTGCGCCGCAAGGATCGTGTTAACGATCTGCTGAATCTGCACGATGTCTACCGGGCGCTGCTGGTGGCCCGCCAGGCGCGTGGTGCGGTGGACTTTGAAACCACCGAAACCCAGATCGTTTGCGATGAAAACGGCCGGATTGAGAAAATCGTGCCGCGTACCCGCAACGAGGCGCACAAGCTGATCGAAGAGGCCATGCTGGCTGCCAACGTCTGCAGCGCCGACTTCATCGCGCAGGGCAAGCACCCCGGTCTGTTCCGCGTGCACGAAGGCCCTACACCCGAGAAGATCGAGATTCTGCGCAACTACCTGAAGGCCACTGGCGTCGGCATGTCGATCAGTGATGATCCCAAGCCGGGCGAGTTCCAAGCTATCGCGGCGGCCACCAAGGACCGGCCCGACGCGCAGCAAATCCATTCGATGCTGCTGCGCTCCATGCAGCAAGCCATATACACGCCCAGCAACAGCGGGCACTTCGGCCTGGCATTTGACGCGTACACCCACTTCACCAGCCCCATCCGGCGCTACCCGGACCTGTTGGTGCACCGCGTCATCAAGGCGATCCTGGCGCACCGCAAGTACCAGCTGCCGACGCTGCCCACGCCGGGCGAAGCCCATGCCAAGCTGGCCAAGCGCCTGAGCAAGAACAACCACGCGCGCCTGCAAGGCAAGGTGGCCGAGCCCGAACTGAAGCCCAAGAAAGTCAGCCCTGAAACCCTGGCCTGGCAGGCTGCTGGCCTGCATTGCAGCGCCAACGAGCGCCGCGCCGACGAGGCCAGCCGCGATGTGGAAGCCTGGCTCAAATGCAAATACATGCGTGAGCATCTGGGCGAGGAGTTTGGTGGTGTAGTCACCTCGGCCACCGGCTTCGGCATCTTCGTCACCTTGGACGCCATGTACGTAGAAGGCCTGGTGCACATCACCGAGCTGGGGGGCGAATACTTCAAGTTCGACGAGGCCCGCCAGGAGCTGCGTGGCGAGCGTACCGGCATCCGTTATTCCATCGGCACGCGGGTGCAGGTCCAGGTCAGCCGCGTCGATCTGGACGGACGCAAGATCGACTTCCGCCTGATACGCGAAGGGGAAGATCTGGTGAACCGCGCCATGAAAGACAAGGGTGTGCAGCGCGAGGGCCCTAACCGTTCCAAATCCGAGGCTGCGCCTTCCAAGCGCTCTGGCCGCAGGGAGTCGCAGTCACGTGATCACGCGCCGCGCACGCCCGTGCAGGCGGCCAAGTCGGCTGCCAAGTCCTCGAATTCGGCTTCAGCCAAGGGCGGTGCGGCCAAGAAGAAGACCCAAAAACCGCGTACCCGCAGATAGGCGAAGGAAGGCTATGGTTCACCATTCCAAAGTCGCCGTGGTGACCGGCGCCGGCAGCGGCATCGGCCGGGCTGTGGCCTTGGCCCTGCTGGCCGATGGCTACCGTGTCGCGCTCGCCGGGCGGCGCAGCGAAGCCTTGTTGGCTGTGCAGGCCGAATCCGGTGCCGCGCAGAATGCGCTGGTAGTGCCTACCGATGTGACCGATCCTGTGGCCGTCCAGGCCTTGTTCGAGGCCACGGTGCAGACTTTTGGCCGCGTCGATCTGTTGTTCAACAATGCCGGCACCAGTGCGCCAGGCGTGTTGCTGGAAGACCTGAGCCTGGCACAGTGGCAGGGCGTGGTGGATGTGAACTTCACCGGCATGTTTCTGTGCATACAGCAGGCCTTCCGGGTGATGAAGGCGCAGACGCCGCGCGGCGGGCGCATCATCAACAACGGCTCCATCTCCAGCACCACGCCGCGGCCCAATTCGATTGCCTACACCGCCACCAAGCACGCGGTACGCGGCATGACCAAGTCGGCCGCGCTGGACGGGCGCAAATACGATATTGCGGTGGGCCAGATCGACATCGGTAACGCCGCCACCAAGATGACCCAGCGCATGACCACCGGCATCTTGCAGGCCCACGGCGAGATGGTGGTGGAGCCGGTCATGGACGTCAACATCGTCGGTAAGTCGGTGCTCTATATGGACAGCCTGCCGCTCGATGCCAATGTGCTGTTCCACACCGTGATGGCGACCAAGATGCCGTTCGTGGGCCGGGGCTAGGCTGCTTTTACTCTGTCGTATTGTGCCGGGCGGCTAGAACTGCGCCAATGCGCTGGCCGTTAAAGGCTTGCCCTCGGGCCAGCGGTCTGCTGCCAGTCCGTGGGCATAGACCGCGTCACAGGCCGCATCCATGGCGTACTGGCCCGCCGCCAGCCGTGCGCCCACCATGCCTGCCAGCACGTCCCCCGTTCCCGCAGTGGCCAGCCGGGCGTTGCCCGTGGGGTTGATGGCCGGTGTTCGCAGTGGGGCCGTGATTACTGTGCCCGAACCTTTCAGCACGGCCACGCAGGCAAAGCGGTCGGCCAGTTGTTGGGCGGCGGCCAGGCGGTCGGCCTGGATCTGCAGCGTGGTGCAGCCCAGCAGGCGTGCGGCCTCCAGGGGGTGCGGCGTCAGCACCGTGGGCAGGCCTTGGGCCGCGCGGTGGCGCAGCAGGGCTTGCAGGGCGGTGTCGCTGGCGATGGCGTTCAGGGCGTCGGCGTCCAGCACCAGGCGGGCAGCTTCGCCCAGCACGCGCGGCAGCAAGGGGCGCACGGCCTCGCCGCCGCCACATCCGCAGACCAGGGCCAGTGCATGCAGTTTGAGCGCGCCCGGGGCGCGGAACATCAGCTCGGGCTGCTGTGGGTGGACCTGCATGCTGCCGCCGTCCAACAAGCCGACGAAGACCCGGCCCGCGCCGTGGTGCAGGGCGGCCGTGGCCGCCAGTAGCGCGGCACCGGTCATGCCGGGCGCGCCGCCGATAACGGCCACGTCGCCGTAGCTGCCCTTGTGGCTGGCGTGGCTGCGCTGTGGGGGCTGCGGCGCACCCAGCAGCCGGGCGCTGGCCGCGATACCGGGCGTGACGCCCAGTGCGTCCAGCCAGACCTGGCCTGCGCTGTCCCGGCCATGGGCGGTGAACAAACCGGGTTTGAGCGTCAGCAGGCTGAGTGTGTGGTCTGCATAAATGATGGCTGCAGCGCTTGTTTCATCTGCGCGGGCAGCTACTGAATTTGTAGCAAGTGCGCCGGTGTCTGTTTGCAGGCCGGTGGGTAGGTCCACTGCCAGCGTGGGGGCAGGGCTGGCGTTCATGGTGACGATCCAGCTGGCCATGCTACCGCTGGGGGCGCGGCTTTGGCCTAAGCCGAGCAGGGCGTCTATGCATAGGTCCTGGGCGTCCAAGTCGGTGGGTGGGGTGTCGGCAAATTGCACGCCGGCCGCCCGGGCGCGCCCCAGGGCGGCCAGGGTGTCGCTGGAGGCCCGGGCTTCCTGGCCCAACCAAGTCACCACGACCTGGACGCCGTGCTGTTGTAGCTGGGCCGCGGCTTCCAGGCCGTCGCCGCCGTTGTTGCCGGGGCCGCAGGCGATCCAGATGCGGCGCGCATGCGGTGCCAGGGCGCGGGCCAGACGGGCCACGGCCAGGCCGGCGCGGGGCATCAAGGTGTTGTCGGGCAGGCCGGCCAAGGCGGCCTCTTCGATGCGGCGCGAGGCGGCGGTATCGAAAAGGGGCTGCGATTGGTCGGCGTTGATGCGTTGCATACTCAGTTCCTCAGGCGTTCCAGGCCTAGGCCTTCCATGTCGATGGCCGGGCTGTGGCCGGCTACCAGGTCAGCCGTGGCGCGGGCACTGCCGCAGGCCAGGGCCCAGCCGCTGGAGCCGTGGCCCAGGTTGAGCCAGACGCCGGGCAGGCCGCTGGCACCGATCAGGGGAGGGCCGTCGGGCAGCATGGCGCGGGCGCCTTTCCAGATCTGCACATTGCTGGCCAGTTGGGCCGCACCGGGGAACCAGTCGTGCAGCACTTTGTACAGGGTGGCGATGGCGGCGGGGTTCTTGGTGTCGGGCTGGCCGCCGAGCTCGGCGCTGCCGGCCACGCGTACGCGCTGGCCCATGCGCGAGATGGCGACCTTGTAGTGCTCGTCCATCACGGCGCTGACCGGGGCGTTCAGCGGCTCGCGGATATTGGCAGTGAGCGAATAGCCGTACACCGCCGCCAGCGGTATGTGTACGCCCAGCGGCTTGAGCAGGGCGGCCGAGGCCATGCCGGCGCACACCACCACGGCATCGAAGCGCCGGGGCGTGGTCTCGTTTGCTATGGAAACCGTAGCTGCTGGCGCAGGATTTATCTGCGCTACCGTGCGATTGAACTCAAATTTTGCACCCAGCTGCTGGGCCGCGGCCTTGAGCAGCATGGTGAATTGGCGGCAGTTGCCCACCTCGTCGTCCGGCAGGTGGATTGCGCCGAAGAAGTCGGTCTCGGCGCACAGCGCGGGCTCGATGCTGCGTGCCGTGGCCACGTCGATCTGCTGAAAGCGCACACCCGCATCGCGCAGCAGCTGCAGGCCGGGTTCGGCCATGGCGGCGTCCTGCGCCGTACGCAGCAGCACCATATAGCCGTCGCTGCGGTCGTATTCCAGGTGCAGCGTGTGGGCCAGCGCGTGCAGGCGTTCGCGGCTGTAGAAGGCCAGGCGCTGCAGGCGGCTGCGGTTGGCCAGGTAGGTGTCGAGCTTGCAGGCGCGACGCCACTTCCACATCCAGGCCAGGTCGCCGGTGGACAGGCGCAGACCCAGCTGCAGCGGGGCGTGGCGCTGGAACAGACTTTTGAACATCTTGCCCGGCATGCCTGGGGCCGCCCAGGGGGTGACGTAGCCGGGCGCGATGATGCCGGCGTTGGCAAAGCTGGTTTCTTCGGCGGCGGCGCTGCGGCGTTCGAAAACGGTGACTTCGTGGCCGTCGGCGGCCAACTCATAGGCTGTGCTGACGCCGATGACTCCGGCGCCAATGATGGCAACTTTCATGCGGAAAACATCCGCATCTTCACGACATGCATGAGGACCTTGTTTTTATAAGAAAAGTGGCTCTTGCGCAGGTATCGTCTGCGCAGGTAGCTATTAAAACTGTAGTGCTTGCTCGGCCTGCAATGCCAGGCCGAGCAGGGCATCATCGCGCATCGCGGTACTCCACAGCATCAGGCCGGTTGGTAGTTCATCGCGCGTATGGCAGGGCAGGGAGATGGCGCAGCCGTCCAGCATGTTCACCACGCTGGTATTGCGCAACAACAGGCCGTTGGCGTGGAAGAAGGCGTCGTCGCGCGCCGTGCCCGGTGCCATATGCGAGATGGGTGGCGCCACGATGGGCACGGTGGGCGAGACCACGGCGTCAAAGCCGCGCAAGGCGGCCTCCATCTGTGTGATCCAGGCGGCGCGTGCTTCTACCAGCTCGAAATACTCGAAGGCCCGCATCTGCGCACCGCGTTCTATGCGCACCAGTACCCGGGGGTCGTAGGCGGCGCGCGTGAGCGGGCCACGGCCCAGCAGAGGGCGGTGCCAGATATACGACTCTACCGCCGAGAAGCCACCGGTTTGCTGGATGCGGGCCAACTCGTTGACTGGCTCCAGAGGGAGCTCCACCAGCGTGGCGCCGGTATCACGCAGGCGCTGCAGCGCGCGCTCGAAGGCGCGGGCCACGGTGGAGTCCAGGTTGTCTAGCAGGATGTTGTTGGCCACGGCAATGCGGTATTGCGACAGCGGTGCGTCGCTGAGCGCCACGCTGCGCTGGGCCAGGATTTCATGGGCCAGCACGGCGTCACGCGTGCTGCGGGTCAGCGCGCAGACCGTGTCCAGCGTACTGGACAAGGGGATGGCGCCGGTCGTAGGTACCAGCCGGGTCGTGCTTTTGAAGCCCACGATGCCGTTCAGCGCGGCCGGGATGCGGATCGAGCCGCCGGTGTCCGAGCCCAGCCCGATGAAAGCCGCACCGGTGGCCACCGACACCGCAGCGCCCGACGATGAGCCGCCCGGCACCCGCGCCACGGGGCCTACGGTACGGGCGCCCGCAGGCTGGTTGTAGCGGCCATCCCAGGCGGCCGGTGTGTCGAAGTGCGGGTTGGTACCCACGCCGGAAAAAGCGAACTCCACCATGTGGGTGCGGCCCAGGATGGCGCCGCCAGCGGCCTGCAGGCGCGCCACGGCGGGGCTGTCGGCTGCGGCAGCGGGTCGGTCGGCCAGCACCGTGGAGCCGGCGCTGCTGACTTCGCCAGCCACATCGAACAGGTCTTTGACCGACACCGCCAGGCCGGCCAGCGGTGTTTCTATGATGCGGGGCTGTGCGGCCACGCTGCGGGCGGTATCAAAGCGGGTATGCAGAAAAGCGCTTTTGCATGCATCCGACTGGGCGATGGCGATCGACCGTTCCAGCTCTTTCAGGGGGGTGGACTGCTGCGATTGGAGTTTCAGGCGGGTGGCGACAAGGTCTGTAAACATGGTGTGGCGTGGAGCGTGCTACACTCCTTGGGTTTTGCTGATCGGTCAGAATCGTTTGACTGTTGCAGTAAAACTAATCGCAAACCAGTCCATTCAAGGTGTTGCGCTGACTTTGAGTATCTCAAAACAGTTGCAAATCGGACTGAATTTTAGACACAACCTTACGGAGAACTCCATGTCTGTCACCATGCGCGAAATGTTAGAAGCCGGCGTCCATTTTGGTCACCAAACCCGCTTCTGGAACCCCAAGATGGCCCCGTTCATCTTCGGTCACCGCAACAAAATTCACATCATCAACCTGGAAAAATCGCTGCCGATGTTCCAGGACGCGGCCAAGTTCGCCAAGCAACTGACCGCCAATCGTGGCACCATCCTGATGGTCGGTACCAAGCGCCAAGCCCGCGAAATCGTCGCTGGTGAAGCTGCTCGCGCTGGCGTGCCTTTCGTTGACCAACGTTGGTTGGGCGGCATGCTGACCAACTTCAAGACGGTCAAGACCTCGATCAAGCGTCTGAAGGACATGAAGATCCAGCAAGAAGCCGGTCTGGACAGCATGAGCAAGAAAGAACAGCTGATGTTTGCCCGCGAAATGGCCAAGCTGGAAAAAGACATCGGTGGCATCCAGGATATGACCACCTTGCCAGACGCGATCTTCGTGATCGACGTTGGCTACCACAAGATTGCCATCGCTGAAGCCCGCAAGCTGGGCATTCCGCTGATCGGCGTGGTCGATACCAACCACTCGCCCGAAGGCATTGACTACGTAATCCCAGGCAACGATGACTCCTCCAAGGCTGTCACTTTGTACGCCCGTGGTATCGCTGACGCCATCATCGAAGGCCGTAACAACGCCGCCAGCGACGTGGTCAAGGCCGTGGCTGCTGAAACTGCCGACGAATTCGTGGAAGTGAGCGAAGCCGCTGCCTAAGCGCTTCTCCATTGCGCGGTTCGCCGCCATGAAAGAGGGGCGCAAGCCCCCTTTTTTTTACTAATTTTTTTGATTTAAGACGGAGAGAAATATGGCTGCAATTACCGCAAGCATGGTCGCTGAACTGCGTGGCAAGACCGATGCTCCCATGATGGAATGCAAGAAGGCCCTGACCGAAGCCGAAGGCGACATGGCCAAGGCTGAAGAACTGCTGCGCGTCAAGCTCGGCAGCAAGGCTGGCAAGGCCGCATCGCGCGTGACCGCTGAAGGCGTGGTGACCAGCTACTTCGAAGGCACCGGATCGGCATCTGTGGGCGCTCTGCTGGAAGTGAACTGCGAAACCGACTTCGTGACCAAGAACGACAGCTTCCTGGCTCTGGCCCAAGGTGCGGTGCAATTGATCGCCAAGCACAACCCAGCCGATGTGGCTGCCCTGAGCGCCCTGGCTTACGAGCAAGACGGTTTCGGCCCCACGCTGGAAGATGTGCGCAAGGGTCTGATCGGCAAGATCGGCGAAAACATGACCTTCCGCCGCTTCAAGCAATTCTCCGGCTCCAAGCTGGCGGGTTACCTGCACGGCACGCGCATCGGCGTGGTGGTTGAGTTCGAAGGCGACGAAGTGGCGGCCAAGGATGTCGCGATGCACATCGCCGCCATGAAGCCCGTGGCCCTGACCAGCGCTGACGTGCCTGCCGACTTGATCGCCAAGGAGCGTTCCGTGGCAGCTGCCAAGGCCGCTGAAGACGCTGCTGTGGCAGTGGCCGCCGGCAAGCCTGTGCAGTCCGACGAAATCGTTGCCAAGCGCATCGAAGGCGGCGTGCAGAAGTACCTGAAGGAAGTCTCGTTGTTCAACCAGAGCTTCGTCAAGAACGACAAGCAAACTGTGGAGCAAATGCTCAAGGCGGCTTCGACCAATGTCAAATCATTCACCCTGTACGTGGTGGGTGAAGGCATTGAAAAGAAAGTTGACGACTTTGCTGCCGAAGTAGCGGCGCAAGTGGCTGCAGCCAAGGCTACGGCCTAAGTCCTGTTCCAGACATCTACGCGAAACACTTTGCCCCTACCATTTTTCATCCAACCATCCAAGGAGTTTCAATGACCCAAGCCCAACCAGCCTACAAGCGTATCTTGCTCAAGCTGTCGGGGGAGGCACTCATGGGAGACGACCAATTCGGTATTAACCGTGACACCATCGTGCGTATGGTGGAAGAGGTCGCCGAAGTCACCCGCTTGGGTGTGGAGGTTGCGGTGGTGATCGGTGGCGGCAATATTTTCCGTGGTGTGGCGGGCGGCTCGGTCGGTATGGACCGCGCCACCGCCGATTACATGGGCATGTTGGCCACGGTGATGAACGCATTGGCATTGGCCGATGCGATGAACAAGGCCGGCCTGACAGCGCGTGTGATGTCTGCCATCGCCATCGACCAGGTGGTCGAGCCCTATGTGCGGCCCAAGGCTTTGCAGTACCTGGAAGAGGGCAAGGTCGTGGTGTTTGCCGCCGGTACTGGCAACCCATTTTTCACCACCGATACGGCTGCAGCTTTGCGCGGCGCGGAGATCGGTGCGCAGGTGGTGCTCAAGGCCACCAAGGTGGATGGCGTGTACACCGCCGACCCCAAGAAGGACCCCTCGGCAACCCGTTACGCCAGCCTGTCCTTCGATGAAGCCATGTCGCAAAACCTGGGCATCATGGACGCAACGGCCTTTGCCTTGTGCCGTGACCAGAAGTTGCCGATCAAGGTGTTTTCCATCTTCAAGCACGGTGCGCTCAAGCGTGTGGTGATGGGTGAAGATGAGGGCACCCTGGTCCATGCCTGACCCTGTGTGCAGGCCCCTGAGGAGAAAAGCATGACTATCGCCGACGTTAAAACCAATCTGCAAGCCAAGATGGACCAGTCCATCGTGGCATTCAAGAACAACCTGGCCAAGATCCGTACGGGTCGCGCCAATCCCGCTTTGCTGGATACCGTACAAGTGGAGTATTACGGCTCCATGGTGCCTATCAGCCAGGTGGCCAATGTGTCGCTGATCGATTCGCGCACCATTGGTGTTCAGCCCTGGGAAAAGAACATGGCGTCCAAGGTCGAAAAGGCCATCCGTGACAGCCATCTGGGTTTGAACCCCGCTTCGTTGGGTGACCTGATCCGCGTGCCCATGCCGGCCATGAGCGAAGAGCGCCGCAAGGAACTCACCAAGCTGGCACGCACCGAAGGTGAAAGCGCCAAGATCGTGGTGCGCAGTGTGCGCCGCGATGCCAACGAAGCCGTGAAGAAGCTGGTCAAGGACAAGCTTGCCTCCGAAGACGACCAGAAGCGTGCTGAAGCCGATGTGCAAAAGATCACCGACCGCCACATCGCCGAAATTGACCAACTGGTGGTTGCCAAAGAGCAGGACATCATGGCCGTCTAGCATGTGGAGCATCCCCGGTCTTTATGCAGTCGGTTCCACGGTGTTTTTGACAGGGGTTGATTTTTAACATGGCTACTTCTCTATCTTCGGTTCCCGGCCATATTGCCATCGTCATGGATGGCAATGGCCGCTGGGCCACGCGGCGCTTCATGCCGCGCATTGCCGGTCACCACCAGGGTGTGGATTCTTTGCGTCGCTGCGTGCAGGCTTGCCTGGACCGTGGTGTCGGCGTGCTGACCGTGTTTGCGTTTTCCTCCGAGAACTGGGACCGTCCGGCAGAAGAGGTTTCGGGGTTGATGTCCTTGATGGTTGGTGTGCTGGCCAAGGAAGTCGCCAAGCTCAAGGCCAATGGTGTGCAGTTGCACTTCGTGGGCGACCTTGGCGCCTTGTCGGAAAAGGTCCGCAATGGCCTGCTGGAAGCCGAGAAGGCGACGGCCGACAACACCCGGTTGGTGCTCAACATCTGTTTCAACTACGGTGGTCGCTGGGATATTGCTCAGGCCGCGCGCAAACTTGCTGCGACGGGCGAGGCCATCACCGAGAAAAGCCTGGACCGCGCCATGGCCCTGGCGCATTCGCCGGACCCGGATCTGCTGATACGCACCGGCGGTGAGTTCCGCATCAGTAACTTCCTGATCTGGCAGGCCGCATATTCCGAGCTGGTCTTCAGCGACAAGCTGTGGCCCGAATTCGATGAAGCCGCGCTGGACGAGGCGATTGCCGTTTACAGCCGCCGTGAACGCCGCTTTGGCAAAACCTCGGAGCAGGTGGCTACGCCCACCTGATCACCTTCCATGCTGTTGCAACGTGTCATCACGGCCATCGTTCTGTTGGCGATTCTTTTGCCTGCGCTGTTTTATCCAGCACCCGAGCCGCTATGTCTGCTGGCCGTCGTGGCGATAGTCGCAGCCGCCTGGGAGTGGGGTCGCATGAATGGCTTGAGCCAGGCCAAATCTTTGGGCTTGGGCCTGCTGATGGCACTGGCCTGCGCCGTGTCCTGGTTGATGGGTTTGCTGACCGCGCATACCCCGATGCTGTGGACCGTGGTCGGTGCAGCCTGGGTGCTGGTGGGTGCCTGGCTGCTGCGTGGCGGCGTGGATGGGTGGGGACGCATCCCTGGCGTCGTGCGTGGCACGGTGGGGTTTGCCGCCCTGTGGGTCGCTTGGCTGGCTATGTGCCAAGCCCGCGTGGTGGGCATTAACTTTCTGCTGTCGGCGCTGGTGCTGGTTTGGGTGGCCGACATCTTTGCCTACTTTGCAGGGCGCGCCTTCGGCACCAAATTTTTCAAGAACAAACTGGCTCCCGCCATCAGCCCCGGCAAGAGTTGGGAAGGTGTGTGCGGTGGTATGTTGGGGGTTGTGGTGTTGGCGTTTGCCTGGGTGGCCGCAGATAGTGCGAACCACGTCACGGTGGCCAGTCTGTACACCCGCCTGGCGGAGCGCAGCAATGTGCTGTTGTTGTTGGCGGCCTTGTTCCTGGCCGCCATGAGTGTGGCGGGGGATTTGATCGAGTCTCTGGTCAAGCGCAGCGCCGGTGTGAAAGACAGCAGTGGTTTGTTGCCCGGTCACGGCGGTGTGCTGGACCGGGTGGATGCCTTGCTGCCAATCCTGCCGCTGGT
Source organism: Rhodoferax sp. GW821-FHT07F03 (assembly GCF_059418745.1). NCBI lineage: Bacteria > Pseudomonadati > Pseudomonadota > Betaproteobacteria > Burkholderiales > Comamonadaceae > Rhodoferax > Rhodoferax sp. GW821-FHT07F03. The sequence continues at coordinate 219,295 of NZ_JBWKQM010000011.1, read as the reverse complement.
GATGATGTTGGCCTCCGCTGTAGGCTAATGAACCCATGAAGCAGGGTATGAAACAGGTTTTGACGATTTTGGGTTCTACCGGCTCGGTGGGTACCAGCACGCTGGATGTGGTGGCCCGCCATCCCGAGCGCTTTGAGGTTTTCGCTCTGACGGCGGCGACCCAGGTGGATTTGATGCTGCAGCAATGCGTGCAGTTCAAACCCCGTTTTGCCGTGATGGCCAGCGTACCGCATGCCGAACTGCTGGTCCGAAAATTTAAGGAAATAAGCCTTCCAACGCAGGTATTGTCTGCGCCAGCAGCTATTGAAATGGTAGCGTCGCATGAAGATGTGAACGCGGTGATGGCGGCCATCGTCGGGGCTGCTGGCTTGGCCCCTTGTCTGGCCGCGGCCCGCGCCGGCAAGCGTTTGCTGTTGGCAAATAAAGAGGCGTTGGTGGTCGGCGGCGAGGTGTTTCTGGCGGCGGTAAAAGAAGGCGGTGCGCTGCTGCTGCCTATCGACAGCGAACATTCCGCGGTGTTCCAGTCGCTGCCTGAAGACCCGGCGGTCTGGCCACGGCGCATCGAGAAGATCATGCTGACATCGTCGGGCGGCCCCTTCCGTACCCGTGACCCGGCCACGTTGCGCGATGTCACGCCAGAGCAGGCTTGTGCCCATCCCAACTTCGCCATGGGCCGCAAGATCTCGGTGGACTCGGCCACCATGATGAACAAGGCGCTGGAGGTGATCGAGGCCAAGTACCTGTTTGGCGTCACGCCTGAGCAGATCGAGGTGGTCATCCATCCGCAGCAAATCATCCATTCCATGGTGCAGTTCCATGATGCCTCGGTAATGGCCCAGCTGGGCACGCCGGATATGCGGGTGCCGATTGCCTACGGCCTGTCCTGGCCGGAGCGCATCGAGAGCGGCACGGCGCGGCTGGACTTCGCCAAGATGGCGGCGATGACTTTTGAGCTGCCTGATTTTCAACGCTTCCCTTGTCTGCAGTTGGCCTGGGAGAGTTTGCGTGCGCCGTCTGGTACCTGCGCGGTACTGAATGCGGCCAACGAGGTGGCGGTCGCCGCGTTTCTGGACCGGCGTATCCGCTTCGACCAAATTCATTCCATTAATCTTGCAACTTTGGCGGCAGTACAGCCGTCCAAGCCGCAGACGCTGGAAGATTTGCTGGTGTTGGACGCGCAATCGCGCGCCGCTGCACAGCAGACCGTATCGCGTCTGCAAATCTAGAAATCTAGTAAAGGACTGCCATGTTGACCATAGTGGCTTTTGTCGTGGCGCTGGGCTTGTTGATTGCCGTGCACGAGTACGGCCACTACCGCATGGCTGTGGCCTGTGGCGTCAAGGTGCTGCGCTTTTCCGTGGGCTTTGGCCAGCCCTTGTTACGCTGGCAGCCCAAGGGTTCACCGACCGAATTCGTGCTGGGGGCATTTCCCCTGGGCGGTTACGTGAAGATGCTGGACGAGCGCGAAGCGCCCGTGGCGCCGGCAGAGCGTCACCTGGCTTTCAACACCCAGACCCTGGCCAAGCGGGCGGCCATCGTGGCGGCTGGGCCCTTGGCCAATTTGTTGTTGGCGGTATTGCTGTACGGCGTCGTCAATTGGAGTGGTGTAGACGAAGCCCGCGCAGTGCTGGCCAGCCCGGGCATAGGCTCGGTGGCGGAAAAGGCTGGCGTGCAGGGCGGCGAAGTTGTCACCCGTGCCGGCTGGGACGGTGAAGAGCTGGACGACGTCCAGTCCTTTGACGACCTGCGCTGGCTGCTGACGCGCGGCGCGCTGGATGGCCGCGATGTGCGTCTGGAATTGGCTTCGAACGAACATGGCGCCCGCCGCGAAGTCGTCATGGGCCTGGCCAGCCTGCATGCCCAGGATGCGGATGCCCAACTGTTCCGCACCATAGGTGTGGTGGGGCCTTGGACGCGTCCGTTGCTGGGAGATGTGACGACTGATGGAGCCGGCGCCCGTTCCGGTTTGCAGCGCGGTGACCTCGTCGTGCAGGTCGGCGCCACGCCGATTGTGGATGGCCAACAGTTGCGCGCGGTGATACGCGCCTCCTTGGTGGACGGCCAGCCGCTGGCGCAGACCTGGCGCGTGGAGCGTGCGGGCCACATGCTGGATGTGACCGTCACACCGGACATCAAGCCCGAGGGCCTGCAGTCGGTGGGCCGCATTGGCGCCTATGTGGGCGCCCCGCCTGAAATGGTGACCATTCGTTACGGGTTGGTCGAGGGGCTGTGGCGCGGTGTGGAGCGCACCTGGGAGGTGTCCGGCCTGACCTTGCGCATGATGGGCCGCATGCTGGTGGGCGACGCCTCCATCAAGAATCTGAGTGGCCCCTTGTCCGTGGCCGAGTACGCGGGCAAGTCGGCCAGTCTAGGCTTTACACAGTATCTGGTGTTCTTGGCGTTGATTAGTGTGAGTCTGGGCGTGCTGAACCTGCTGCCCGTGCCCATACTCGATGGTGGGCACCTGTTGTATTATCTTTGGGAGGCCGTGACAGGCAAATCCGTATCTGACGCCTGGATGGAGCGCTTGCAACGCGGAGGTGGTGCGGTGCTGTTGCTCATGATGTCCATTGCGCTGTTTAACGATGTCAACCGCCTCTTTGGCTAACATTCAATCGCTGAGCTGCTCTGCAGGTTTGGCAAGACCCTTATCCATGAAAAACCACTTTAATAGCTTTCGCCTGCGGTCTTTGTCGGCTGCTGCGGCTTTGATTTTTGTCGCCAATACGGCCTGGGCCGTGACACCGTTTGCCGTGCGTGACATCCGCATCGAAGGCCTGCAACGTGTAGAGCCCGGCACTGTTTTCGCATCTTTACCTTTCCGTGTGGGTGATACCTACAACGACGAACAGGGCTCGGCGGCCATCCGCACCTTGTTTGCTTTGGGGCTGTTCAAGGACGTGCGCCTGGAAGTGAATGGCGATGTGCTGGTGGTAGTGGTGGAAGAGCGCCCGACGATCGCCGACGTGGAGTTTGTCGGCTCCAAAGAGTTTGACAAGGACGCACTGAAGAAGTCCATGCGCGATGTGGGCTTGACCGATGGCCGTCCTTTCGACAAGGCCTTGGCCGACCGCGCTGAGCAAGAGCTCAAGCGCCAGTACATCAACAAGAGCCTGTATGCGGCCACCGTGGTGACTACCGTCACGCCGGTGGAGCGCAACCGCGTCAACCTGACCTTCACGATCACCGAAGGCGAGCCGGCCAAGATCAAGGACATCCATATCGTAGGCGCCAAAGCCATCGAGGAGTCCACCCTGCGCGGCCTGTTTGAACTGGACACCGGCGGCTGGCTCAGCTGGTATACCAAGTCGGATCGCTATACCCGTGCCAAGCTCAACGCCGATATCGAGACCTTGCGTTCCTACTACTTGTCGCGCGGTTTCCTGGAGTTCAAGGTGGACTCGACCCAGGTAGCGATTTCACCTGACAAGCAGGACATGTCTATCACCATCAACATCACCGAAGGTGAGCGTTTTGTGGTGTCCGCCGTGCGCCTGGAAGGCAACTACCTGGGCAAGGAAGACGAGTTCAAATCTCTGGTCAGTATCAAGCCCGGTGAAGCTTACAACGCCGACCTGGTCGCCAAGACCACCAAGGCGTTCAAGGATAACTTTGGCAGCTTCGGCTTTGCCTTTGCCCAGGTTGAGGCCCGTCCAGAAATCGACCGTGCCACCAACCGCGTGGTGCTGGTGCTGCAGGCCGAACCTTCGCGTCGCGCCTATGTGCGCAAGGTGAATGTGGCCGGCAACAGCCGCACGCGTGACGAAGTCATCCGCCGAGAATTCCGCCAGTTCGAATCGTCCTGGTATGACGGTGACAAGATCAAGCTGTCGCGCGACCGCGTGGACCGTCTGGGTTATTTCAAGGAGGTTGGCGTAGAGACGCAGGACGTGGCCGGTTCGCCCGACCAAGTGGACCTGCAGATCAATGTGGAAGAGAAATCCTCCGGCAGCATCCAGCTGGGTGCAGGCTTCTCCAGCGCTGAAAAGCTGGCGCTGTCGTTCAGCATCAAGCAGGAAAACGCCTTCGGCTCGGGCAACTACCTGGGCCTGGAAGTCAACACCAGCAAATACAACCAGGTGGTGGTGGTCAGCACGGTCGATCCGTATTTCACCAACAGCGGTATTTCACGCTCGATCGACGTGTTCCACCGCGCCACCAAGCCCTATAACGACCAGGGCGGTAACTACCAACTGGTGACCCAGGGCGCGGGCTTGCGTTTCGGCGTGCCGTTCAGTGAGCTGGACACCATCTACTTCGGCGCCAGCCTGGAGCGCACCACCATCAAGCCAGGTACCAATATCCCGGCTGCCTATTTGGCGTACGCCGAGAAATTTGGCTACACAAGTTCGGCTTTTCCCTTGACCGTGGGTTGGTCGCGTGACAACCGCGACAGCACCTTGGCGCCCAGTTCCGGTATCTACCAGCGCTTCAACACCGAAGCTGGCTTGTTCGGCGATGCCCGCTATCTGCGCAGCAACTACCAGTACCAGCAGTATGTGCCTTTGACCAAGCAGTTCACCTTTGCCTTCAACGGTGAGCTGGGCTATGGCAAGGGCCTGGGCGGTGAGCCATTCCCGGTGTTCAAGAACTTCTACGGCGGTGGCCTGGGTTCGGTGCGTGGTTTTGAGCAGGGTACGCTGGGGCCACGTGACGTGACGGGCTCGGTCATTGGTGGTCCGAAGAAGTTCACCTTGAACACCGAAATCCAGTCGCCGTTCCCCGGTGCTGGTAATGACCGTACCCTGCGTTTGTTCGCATTTGCCGACGTTGGCAACGTCTACGGCGAAGACCAGAAAATGAGCTTCAGCGACATGCGGGCATCCACCGGCGTGGGCCTGAGCTGGATTTCTCCGGTCGGTCCGCTTCGCCTGGCTTATGCCAAACCGATACGTAAATTCGCTGGCGATAGAATCCAGTCCTTGCAATTCCAAATAGGCACGTCTTTCTAATGAAGAAATTTCTACGCAACTGGGGCTCCGGCATTGTTCTGGGAGCCATGCTTCTGTCGGCACACGCGCAGGCAGACGAGTTCCGCGTTGGATTTGTCAACACGGACCGTATCTTCCGCGAGTCTGCGGCCGCCAAAGCAGCCCAGTCCAAGCTGGAACAAGAGTTCTCCAAGCGCGAAAAAGAACTGACCGATGCGGGTTCGGTGCTCAAGGCCGCCTCAGACAAGTTCGAGCGTGAAGCTACGACCCTGGCCGAAAGCCAGCGTACGTCGCGCCAGAAGCAGCTGGTCGACCAAGACCGCGAATTCCAGCGCAAGCGCCGTGAGTTCCAGGAAGATCTGAATTCCCGCAAGAACGAAGAGCTGCAGCAGGTCCTGGAAAAGGCCAACAAGGTCATCAAGCAAGTGGCAGAGACTGAAAAGTACGATGCCGTTCTGCAAGAGGCCGTCTACATCAACCCCAAGTACGACATCACTGACAAGGTCATCAAGGCCTTGAATGCGACGACGGGCGCTAAATAATTGAAGTGATGACGGGGGCTTCCAGCGTGGTGTTGCGCCTTGGCGCGATCGTGGAGGCCCTGGGGGGCGAGTTGCATGGTGATGCATATCTGGCCATTACCGGCATTGCGCCCCTGGAGTCTGCGACTGCCAGTCAGATCGCCTTTCTCAGCAATCCCAAATACCAGCAGCAGCTGGCGCATTCCCAAGCTGGGTGTGTGATCGTCGGCCCTACCCAGCGCGACATGGCGCTGGCGCGTGGTGCCTGCATCGTGGCCGATGCGCCATATCTGTATTTCGCCAAACTCACCCAGTTATGGAAGCGCCAGCGCGCGGCCGCGCAATCGCCGGGCATACACCCCAGTGCCGTGGTGGACCCGAGTGCCGACATCGACCCGACGGCCACCATCGGCCCGCTGTGCGTGGTGGAGCGCGGTGCGCGCATCGGCGCCGGTACGGTGCTCAAGTCCCGCGTCACCCTGGGTGAAGACTGTAGTGTCGGCGCGCGCTGCCTGCTGCATGCGGGTGTGGTGATCGGTGCCGATGGCTTCGGCTTTGCGCCGAATGCCGGCGCATGGGAAAAGATCGAACAGCTGGGCGCGGTGCGCATCGGCGACGACGTGGAAATCGGCGCAAATACCTGCATAGACCGGGGTGCGCTGGACGACACCGTGATTGGCAACGGCGTCAAGCTCGACAACCTGATCCAGATCGGCCACAACGTGCAGATAGGCGAACACACTGCCATGGCCGGCTGTGTCGGTGTGGCCGGCAGCGCCCACATCGGCGCGCATTGCACTGTGGGCGGCGGGGCTATCGTGCTGGGCCATCTGGCGCTGGCCGACCGTGTCAACATCTCTGCGGCCACGGTGGTGACCCGTTCCATTGCCCAACCCGGCCACTACACCGGCATGTTTCCGATCGATGAAAACAGCAAGTGGGAAAAGAATGCCGCTTCCCTGAAACAGCTGCACAGTTTGCGTGATCGTTTGAAAGCGGTCGAAAAATCACTAGAACAACATTTGAAGAGCCTAGAAACACCATGATGGACATCCACCAAATCCTCAAGCAGCTGCCCCACCGTTACCCCTTTCTGATGGTGGACCGGGTGGTGAGCATCGACAAATCCAAGTCCATCCGCGCGTTCAAGAACGTCACCATCAACGAACCGTTTTTCCAGGGCCATTTCCCGCGCCGTCCGGTCATGCCCGGCGTGCTGATGCTGGAAGCGCTGGCCCAGGCTGCTGCTTTGCTGGCTTTTGATGCATTGGGTAAATCGCCCGAGGATGACACCGTCTACTACTTTGCCGCCATCGACAACGCCCGCTTCAAGCGCCCGGTCGAGCCCGGCGACCAGCTGATGCTGGACGTGGAACTGGTGCGCATGAAGTCCGGTATCTTCAAATTCAAGGGCAAGGGCACCGTGGGTGAAGAGCTGGCGGTCGAAGCCGAGCTGACCTGCGCGATGCGCACTATCGCCTAAGGACTGCGTGTGACCGCTATCCACGCTACTGCCCTGGTGGACCCGTCGGCCCAGCTGGACCCTACGGTCAGCGTCGGCCCGTACACCGTGATCGGCCCGTATGTGCAGATCGGCGCCGGCACCACGGTCGGCCCACATTGCGTCATCGAAGGCCACACCACGATAGGCCGTGACAACCGCATCTTCCAGTTCAACTCCCTTGGCGCAGTGCCACAGGACAAGAAGTACGCCGGTGAACCCACCGAACTGCAGATCGGTGATCGCAACGTCATCCGCGAGTTCTGCACCTTCAACCTCGGCACGGTACAGGATGCCGGCGTGACCCGTATTGGCGACGACAACTGGATCATGGCCTATGTGCACATCGCGCACGACTGCCAGTTGGGCAACCAGATCACCATGGCCAACAACACCACGCTGGCCGGCCATGTGCAGATAGGTGATTGGGCCACGATTGGCGGCCTTACTGGCGTGCTGCAGCGCATGCGTATCGGCGCCCACACCATGGTCGGCTTTGCCAGCCATGTGAACAAGGACGTACCGCCCTTCATGGTGGTGGATGGCCACCCGCTGGAAGTACGCGCGGTCAATCTGGTGGGCCTGAAGCGGCGTGATTTTTCGGATGCGAGCCTGAAGGCCATCCGCGAGATGCACAAGCTGATCTACCGCCAGGGCAAGACCCTGGACGAAGCCCGTGCCGCGATCCAGGCCCTGGCGACCCAGATGCCCGAAGCCGCGGCGGACATCGCGCTGATGGACGACTTCCTCGGCTCTTCCGTCAGCGGCATCGCCCGCTAATGTCCGCTCCCCGTATCGCCATGGTGGCCGGCGAGGCCTCTGGCGACTTGCTGGCGGGTCTGGTGCTGGACGGTTTGCGCGCGCGCTGGCCCGATCTGCAATCCACCGGCATAGGTGGTCCCCAGATGGCCAAGCGCGGCTTCCAGGCGGCCTGGCCCAGCGACAAGCTGGCCGTGCATGGCTACAACATGGACGTGTTTCTGCGTCTGTATGAGCTGATCAACATCCGCAAGCAGCTGCGCGAACGCCTGCTGCAAGAGCGCCCGGCGGTGTTCATCGGCGTGGATGCGCCCGACTTCAACCTGGGCCTGGAAGCCGCGCTGAAGGCCCAGGGCGTGCCCACCGTGCATTTCGTCTGCCCGTCGATCTGGGCCTGGCGCGCGGAGCGGGTAGAGAAGATCCGCCGTGCGGCCGACCATGTGCTGTGCATCTTCCCCTTCGAGCCGGCCCTGCTGGCCGAGCACGGCATTGCCGCCACCTATGTCGGCCACCCGCTGGCCAGCGTGATCCCGCTCAACCCCGACCGCGCAGCCGCACGGCAGAAGCTGGGCCTAGACGCTGCTGACGATGTGGTTGCCATCCTGCCTGGCAGCCGGCAGTCCGAAATCAAATACCTGGCTTTGCGGTTCTTTCAGGCTGCGGCGCAGATGCTGCTTGCGCGGCCAGCTATTAAATTTGTAGTGCCGGCGATCCCCTCGTTAAAAGAGCGGATCGAAGCCATCGCCGCCCAGGCCGGTATGGCCGGGCGCGTGCAGATTGTCGCCGGCCAGTCGCACACCGTGCTGGCAGCCTGCGATGTGACCCTGATCGCCAGCGGCACGGCCACGCTGGAGGCGGCGCTGTTCAAGCGGCCCATGGTCATCGCCTACAACATGCACTGGCTGTCCTGGAAGCTGATGCAGCGCAAGCAGCTGCAGCCCTGGGTCGGACTGCCGAACATCTTGTGCGCTGACTTCGTGGTGCCCGAGCTGCTGCAGGACGCGGCCACGCCCCAGGCGCTGGCCAAGGCCACACTGCAGTGGCTGGACGCCAAGGGCTCTGCGAAAATCGCCGCTCTTGAAGAAAAATTCACCGCGCTGCACCACACGCTACAGCGCGACACCGCCCAGCTTGCCACCCATGCCATCGAAAAAATCATCCGCACCTGAACAGGTTCCGCTGGCCTGGAGCCCGCGCGGCCTGGTCGCCGGTGTGGACGAAGCTGGGCGGGGGCCGTTGGCCGGGCCGGTGGTAGCCGCGGCGGTGATCCTGGACGATTTGCGCCCCATCCGCGGCCTGGCCGATTCCAAGAAGCTCACGGCCAAACGGCGCGAGCAGCTGTTCGACGAAATCCTGGCCAAGGCCTTGTGCTGCTCGATTGCCGAAGCCAGCGTGGAAGAAATCGAAAAGCTGAACATCCTGCAGGCCACCATGCTGGCCATGCAGCGCGCCGTCACCGGACTGCGCCTCAAGCCCGGCCATGTGCTGGTCGACGGCAACCGCCTGCCCACGCTGAGCATGACCAGCGACGCCATCGTCAAAGGCGACTCCCTGGTGCCGGCGATCTCGGCGGCCTCCATCCTGGCCAAGGTGACGCGGGACCGCTGGTGCGCCCAGGTCGATCTGGACTACCCACAGTACGGCTTTGCCGGCCACAAGGGCTATGGCACGGCCGCCCACCTGGCGGCGCTGCAAGCCCATGGCGCCTGCCCGCTGCACCGAAAAACTTTTGCCCCCGTGACTTCCATGCTTGGGCGGCAGAGCCGTCCCGAAGCATGAAAGCCACTCTAGGTTCAACGCAGGTACTTCGATGAGCTCCGACCCCATCACCCACATCCAGTCGCGCGACAACCCGCTGCTGAAAGAACTGCGCCGCTTGTCGCAGGACAGCACGGCCTACCGCAAGCAGGGCCGGGTCTGGCTCGAAGGCGACCACCTGTGCCGGGCCGCGCTGGCCCGCGGCTGGAAGCCGGCGCTGGCGGTGTTTTCAGAGTCTTTTTGGCCTCAGGCGCAGGCGCAATATGCGCAGGCAGCTATTAAAACCATAGTAATGGCCGACAAACTGCTGGCCGACCTGAGCAGCCTGGAATCGCCGGCGCCCATGGGTTTTGTCATCGACCTGCCCAGCGCCACCGCGCTGGACCCGGCGGCGGCCAGCGTTATCCTCGACCGGGTGCAGGATGCTGGCAACGTCGGCTCCATTCTGCGCAGCGCTGGTGCTTTCGGCTTCAAGCAGATCATCGCGCTCAAGGGCACGGCGGCGCTGTGGAGCCCCAAGGTGCTGCGCGCCGGCATGGGTGCGCATTTCGGCCTGCGGCTGATCGAAGGCCTGGAGCCCGAGGCGCTGGAGGCGCTGGCCGTGCCCCTGGTGGTCACCAGCTCGCACCAGGGCGCGCTGCTGCAAGACCAGAAGCTGCCCTTTCCCTGCGCCTGGGCCATGGGCCACGAAGGCCAGGGCGTGGGCCCGGCTCTGCAGGCGCGCGCACAGATTGCAGTACGCATCGGCCAGCCCGGCGGCGAGGAATCGCTGAACGTGGCGGCGGCGGCGGCTATCTGCCTGCATGCTTCCAGCGTCGGGCGTTAGCGGGTTGTAGAGAGTCGCGGTGGTCGTCCCGCATCCGTCGCAGGAACCCATGGAACCGGCTTTGCCGGGTCATCGGGTTCGCCCCCAGCAAGGGGGTTGGCGCAGCTACACGCAGTGGGCGGAGCCTGGGGGTGAGCTATAATGATGGGCTTTCCCGCATCCACGTACGCCTAGCGCCGGTCTCACCGAACCCCCTTCCAGAGCATTTGCAAGAGTTTTCTCTTGGACCGCTTGGGCGTACCCGTAACTATTTCGGAGAACCCAGTGCTTTTGTCTCTTCAGGGAACCTTCCCATCCGCCATCCTGGCGCTCGCAGACGGCACGGTCTTTGTTGGCAATTCCATTGGAGCCCCCGGCTCCACCGTGGGCGAGGTGGTGTTCAACACCGCCATGACCGGCTACCAGGAAATCCTCACCGACCCCAGCTACTGCCAGCAGATCGTCACCCTGACGTACCCCCACATCGGCAACTACGGTGTCAATGTGGAAGACGTTGAAGCCGCCCGCGTGCATGCCGCCGGCCTGGTCATCAAAGACCTGCCGCTGGTCGCCTCCAACTTCCGCAGCCACCTGAGCCTGTCGGACTACCTAGTTCAGCAAAAGACGGTGGCGATCGCCAACCTCGATACCCGCAAGCTGACCCGCCACCTGCGTACCCACGGCGCGCAGAACGGCTGCATCCTGGCACTGCCCGCGGGCCACGACGTCACGCCCGAGGCCATTGCCCAAGCGGTGGCTGCCGCCAAGGCCGCACCCAGCATGGCCGGCCTGGACCTGGCCAAGGTGGTGTCGGCCAAGGAATCCTATGCCTGGACCCAGACCGAATGGCAGCTGCACCAAGGCTATGGCGACCAGACCGCACCGCGCTTCCACGTGGTGGCGTATGACTTTGGCGTCAAGTTCAACATCCTGCGCATGCTGGCCAGCCGCGGCTGTCGCATCACCGTGGTGCCGGCCCAGACCAGCGCCAAAGACGTGCTGGCACTGAAGCCCGATGGCGTATTCCTGTCCAACGGCCCTGGCGACCCGGAGCCCTGCGACTACGCGATTGCCGCGACCCGCGAGCTGATCGAAACCGGCATCCCCACCTTCGGCATCTGCCTGGGCCACCAGATCATGGCCCTGGCCAGCGGCGCCAAGACCTTCAAGATGAAGTTCGGCCACCACGGGGCCAACCACCCGGTCAAAGACCTGGACGATGGCCGCGTCAGCATCACCAGCCAGAACCACGGTTTTGCCGTGGACCAGGCCAGCCTGCCGGCCAATCTGCGCGCCACCCATGTGTCCTTGTTCGACGGCACGCTGCAAGGCCTGGCCCGTACCGACAAGCCGGCGTTCTGCTTCCAGGGCCACCCTGAAGCCTCACCCGGACCGCACGATATCTCGTACCTGTTTGACCGCTTTACCGCACTGATGGAGAAAACAAAAAATGCCTAAGCGGACCGACCTTAAATCCATTCTGATCATTGGCGCTGGCCCGATCATCATCGGCCAGGCCTGCGAGTTCGACTACTCGGGCGTGCAAGCCTGCAAGGCGCTGCGCGAAGAAGGCTACAAAGTCATTCTGATCAACAGCAACCCCGCGACGATCATGACCGACCCGGCCACGGCCGACGTCACCTACATCGAGCCCATCACCTGGCAGACGGTCGAGAAGATCATCGCCAAGGAGCGCCCGGACGCGATCCTGCCAACCATGGGCGGCCAGACCGCGTTGAACTGCGCGCTGGACCTGTGGCACAACGGCGTACTGGAGAAGTACAAGGTTGAGCTGATCGGCGCCAAGCCCGAGGCCATCGACAAGGCCGAAGACCGCCTGAAGTTCAAGGACGCGATGACCAAGATCGGCCTGGGCTCGGCCCGTTCCGGCATCGCCCACAGCATGCAGGAAGCCTGGGATGTGCAGAAGACCCTGGGTTTCCCCACGGTCATCCGCCCCAGCTTCACCCTGGGCGGCACCGGTGGCGGCATCGCCTATAACGCCGAAGAGTTTGAAACCATCTGCAAGCGCGGCCTGGAAGCCTCGCCGACCAACGAGCTGCTGATCGAAGAGTCGCTGTTGGGCTGGAAAGAGTACGAGATGGAAGTGGTGCGCGACACCGCCGACAACTGCATCATCGTCTGCTCGATCGAAAATCTGGACCCCATGGGCGTGCACACCGGCGACTCGATCACCGTGGCCCCGGCCCAGACCCTGACCGACAAGGAATACCAGCTGCTGCGCAACGCCAGCCTGGCGGTGCTGCGCGAAATCGGCGTGGACACTGGCGGCTCGAACGTGCAGTTCTCCATCAACCCCAAAGACGGGCGTATGGTGGTGATCGAGATGAATCCGCGCGTCTCGCGTTCTTCGGCTTTGGCTTCCAAGGCCACCGGTTTCCCCATCGCCAAGGTGGCGGCCAAGCTGGCGGTCGGCTACACGCTGGACGAGCTGCGCAACGACATCACGGGCGGCGCTACGCCGGCCAGTTTCGAGCCCAGCATCGACTATGTGGTCACCAAGATCCCGCGTTTTGCGTTCGAAAAGTTCCCCACCGCCGATGCGCGCCTGACCACGCAGATGAAGTCGGTTGGCGAAGTCATGGCCATGGGCCGGACCTTCCAGGAATCGTTCCAGAAAGCCCTGCGCGGCCTGGAAGTCGGCGTGGACGGCATGAACGAGAAGACCCAGGACCGCGAAGTGCTGGAGAAAGAACTCGGCGAGCCCGGCCCTGAGCGCATCTGGTACGTGGGCGACGCGTTTGCCCAGGGCATGAGCGTGGACGAAGTGTTTGTGCTGACCAAGATCGACCCCTGGTTCCTGGTGCAGATCGAGCAGATCGTGAAGATTGAGCTGGAGCTGGAAACCAAGTCGCTGGCCGATATCGACGCCGCTACGCTGCGCGCCCTGAAGCAAAAAGGCTTCTCGGACCGCCGCCTGGCCAAGCAGCTGAAGACCACCGACACCGCGGTGCGCAATGCCCGCCGTGCGCTGGGCGTGCGCCCGGTCTACAAACGCGTCGATACCTGTGCAGCCGAGTTCGCTACCGACACCGCTTACTTGTACTCGACCTACGAGGCCGAAGGCGGCGAGTGCGAAGCCGCGCCTACCGACAAGAAGAAGATCATGGTGCTGGGCGGCGGACCGAACCGCATCGGCCAGGGCATCGAGTTCGACTACTGCTGCGTGCACGCCGCGCTGGCCATGCGCGAAGACGGGTACGAGACCATCATGGTCAACTGCAACCCTGAAACCGTGTCCACCGACTACGACACCAGCGACCGCCTGTACTTCGAGCCGCTGACCTTGGAAGACGTGCTGGAAATCGTCGACAAGGAAAAGCCTTTCGGTGTGATCGTGCAGTACGGCGGCCAGACCCCATTGAAGTTGGCGCTGGATCTGGAAGCCAACGGTGTGCCCATCATCGGCACCAGCCCCGACATGATCGATGCGGCCGAAGACCGCGAGCGCTTCCAGAAGCTGCTGCACGCGCTGGACCTGCGCCAGCCACCGAACGCCACGGCCCGTACCGAGCCGGAAGCGCTGGAAAAGGCTGCTGCCCTGGGTTATCCCCTGGTGGTGCGTCCCAGCTACGTGCTGGGCGGCCGCGCCATGGAAATCGTCCACGAGCAGCGCGATCTGGAGCGTTACATGCGCGAAGCCGTCAAGGTCAGCCATGACTCTCCGGTGTTGCTGGACCGCTTCCTGAACGACGCCATCGAATGCGATGTGGACGCGATCTGCGACGGCCAGCGCGTGTTCATCGGCGGTGTGATGGAACACATCGAGCAAGCCGGTGTGCACAGCGGCGACTCGGCCTGCTCGCTGCCGCCGTACTACCTGTCGGTGGAGACCGTGACCGAGATCAAGCGCCAGACCACGGCTATGGCGCATGCGCTGAAGGTGGTCGGCCTGATGAATGTGCAGTTCGCCATCCAGAACGTGGACGGCAAGGATGTGATCTACGTGCTGGAAGTGAACCCGCGTGCATCCCGCACCGTGCCCTTTGTCAGCAAGGCCACCGGCATCCAGCTGGCCAAGGTGGCTGCGCGCTGCATGGTCGGCCAGTCGCTGGACGCGCAGGGCATCTTCAAGGAAGTCACGCCACCGTATTTCAGCGTCAAGGAAGCCGTGTTCCCCTTCGTCAAGTTCCCCGGTGTGGACACGATTCTCGGCCCCGAGATGAAGTCCACCGGCGAGGTGATGGGCGTGGGCAAGACCTTTGGCGAAGCCTTTGTGAAGTCGCAGATCGGTGCGGGCACCAAGCTGCCGCGTTCCGGCGTGGCCTTTGTGTCGGTGAAGAACAACGACAAGGCGCGTGCCGTGGAAGTCGCGCGCGGTTTGGCCGCTCTGGGTTTCAGCCTGCTGGCCACCAAGGGCACGGCGGCGGCGATCCAGGCGGCGGGCATTGCCTGCAACGTGGTGAACAAGGTCACCGAGGGCCGACCGAATATCGTGGACATGATCAAGAACAACGAGATTGCCCTGGTCATCAACACCGTGGAAGAGCGCCGCAATGCGATCGCCGATTCCCGCCACATCCGTACCTCGGCCTTGCTGGCCCGCGTCACCACCTTCACCACCATTTTTGGTGCCGAAGCGGCGGTGGAAGGGATGCAGTACCTGGACGATCTGGATGTGATCTCGGTACAGGAAATGCACGCCCAACTGCTTGCTTGATTGGCGGCTTAAAACAGAACCCGGATTTTTCTATGTCTACTATTCCCATTACCAAGCGCGGCGCTGAGACGCTGAAAGCCGAGCTGCACAAGCTCAAAACCGTGGAGCGGCCATCGGTGATCGCGGCCATCTCCGAGGCGCGGGCCCAAGGCGACTTGAGCGAAAACGCCGAATACGAAGCCGCGAAGGACCGCCAGGGCTTTATCGAAGGTCGTATCCAGGAAGTGGAAGGCAAGTTGTCCGCCGCCCAGATCATTGATCCCGCAGCACTGGATGCCGGTGGCCGCGTCGTGTTCGGCGCCACGGTCGATCTGGAAGACGAAGATTCCGGCCAGGCCGTGCAATACCAGATCGTCGGCGAAGACGAGGCCGACCTGAAGCTGGGCCGCATCAACGTGTCCAGCCCGATTGCCCGCGCCCTGATCGGCAAGGAAGTCGGCGATACCGCCGAGGTGAATGCGCCCGGCGGCATCAAGCGCTATGAAGTGATGGCGGTCAGCTACATCTAAGCCATGCGCCAGCGTTTGCCCATCGGTTTGGCGGCCCTGTGGTGGGGCAGCCTGACCACGCTGGGTTTCATGGTGGTGCCGCTGCTGTTCATGGTGCTGCCGACCCCGGCCTTGGCCGGCAGTACGGCGGCGAAGCTGTTTACGGCGCAAACCTGGCTGTCGATGGCCTGTATCTTGTTGCTTCTGTTGATTTCCAGGTCAAATGAGGCTTTGGCGCAGGTAAAGCAAGCGCCAGTAGCTACTATTTTTATAGCTTTTGGGCTGCTTGCCGCGGTACTGGTGGAGTTTGCCGTATCCCCGCACATCGTGGCGCGGGAGAACTTGAAGCTTTGGCATAGCCTGGGTACAGGCTTGTATCTGCTGCAGTGGCTGGCAGCGGGCGCGACACTCTGGAAGGTGTCGGCCCCGCGGACCTAGATCAGGTCTGGTTGCGCTTTTTGAGGCTGGTTTTTGGCTTCGGCTTGGCGCGTTTCACTGTACCGCCTGCCGTCAGGCGCTGGTTGCCCAGAACCCGCAAAGTTTTTACTTCAGGACGCTGGCCACCGCGCGTGCTATGTTTCAGCACCTTGAAATCGCGCGGACCGGGCATGCGGTCTTCGTCGATCTTGCGTTCCTTGGTGATTTCCGGCTGCGGGCGCCAGAGTATCAGCAGCTTGCCAATGTGCTGGATGGGGGCTGCGCCGAGTTCATCCGCCAGAGTTTGGTACATGGTTTCGCGGGCGACGCGGTCGTCCGAGAAAATACGCACCTTGATCAGGCCGTGGGCGTTCAGCGCCAGGTTGACTTCTTTGATGACAGCGGGGGTCAGGCCGTCGCTGCCAACCATCACCACCGGGTTTAAATGGTGGGCTTCAGCGCGATGAACCTTGCGCTGGGCAGGGGTAAGTTGTATTTGAGACATGTCCGTATTATCAAGGCCAAGATGAAAGTTAAAACACAAAGTAAAAAAGTCAACAAGGCTTGGTTGAATGATCACGTCAATGACCCTTACGTGATATTGGCCAAAAGAGAGGGCTACCGGGCCCGTGCGGCCTACAAATTGAAGGAAATTGACGAGACCTTCCAGTTGATCAAGCCGGGGCATGTGGTGGTCGATCTGGGGTCCAGTCCTGGCGCCTGGAGCCAGTATGTGCGCCGCAAGCTGTCACCCAAGACGGCGGTGGGTGGTGGTGCTGCGGTGGGTGAGCTCAATGGCAGCATCATTGCCATCGACCTGCTACCCATGGAGCCTATCGAGGGCGTGGTGTTTTTCCAGGGCGATTTCTGCGAGCAGGGCATGCTGGACAAGCTGACCCAGGAACTGGGTGGCCGTCTGGCGGACGTGGTGGTGTCCGATATGGCGCCGAATCTGTCGGGCATCCATTCGGCGGATGCGGCGCGGGTAGAGGGCTTAGTGGAGTTGGCCGTGGATTTCTGTCAAAGCCATTTGAAACCCCAGGGGGCTTTGGTGGTGAAGTTGTTCCATGGCGGCGCCTACGACCCGCTGGTGAAGCTGTTCAAGCAGTCTTTCCATACGGTGAAACCCATGAAACCCAAAGCTTCGCGTGACAAGTCCACGGAGACGTTCTTGGTGGGCTTGGGCTTGAAATCAGTGGCCAAAGCCCAACAGTAGTTTCGTAACAGTTTCGTAACAGTACGGTGGATTGCGTAGTTGTGCCGTTAAACCCTTGTTACGCCTATGGCTGCCATAGTCAAGATATACGGTGCGTGGCCTTGAAACGCCTAAAATAGTACGCACTTACGTTGAAGTCTTTCTACCGGAGCCTTGCTTGAAAAATCCGTGGTTTTCCAAAATTGCCGTCTGGCTCGTCATTGCGATGGTGCTATTCACGGTTTTCAAACAGTTCGACACCCGCGCTAGCGTGGGGTCTGGCTATCTTGGCTATTCCGAGTTTCTGGACGAAGTGCGTAACAAGCACATCAAGACAGCAACCATACAGGAAGGCCAGGGCGGTACCGAGATTGTGGCCATCACCAATGATGACCGCCGTATCCGCACCAATGCCACTTATCTGGACCGTGGCTTGGTTGGTGATCTGATCGCCAACAATGTCAAATTCGACGTCAAGCCCCGCGAAGAAGGTTCCTTGCTCACCACGCTACTGGTCAGCTGGGGCCCCATGCTGCTGTTGATCGGCGTCTGGGTGTACTTCATGCGCCAGATGCAAGGTGGTGGCAAGGGTGGTGCGTTCAGCTTCGGCAAGAGCAAGGCCCGCATGCTGGACGAAAACAACAACGTTGTGACCTTTGCCGATGTGGCGGGTTGCGACGAGGCCAAGGAAGAGGTCAAGGAAGTCGTGGACTTCCTGAAAGACCCGCAAAAATTTCAAAAACTGGGTGGCCGTATTCCGCGTGGGTTGCTGCTGGTAGGCCCTCCCGGTACTGGTAAGACGCTGTTGGCCAAGGGCATTGCTGGTGAAGCCAAGGTGCCTTTCTTCTCGATTTCCGGTTCTGATTTCGTCGAAATGTTCGTCGGCGTGGGCGCAGCCCGTGTTCGCGACATGTTCGAAAACGCAAAAAAGAATGCACCCTGCATCATCTTCATTGATGAAATCGACGCAGTTGGCCGCCAACGTGGCGCCGGCTTGGGCGGCGGTAACGACGAACGTGAACAAACCTTGAACCAGATGCTGGTCGAGATGGACGGTTTTGAAACCAATCTCGGCGTGATCGTGGTGGCTGCTACCAACCGCCCTGACATTCTGGATGCGGCCTTGCTGCGCCCAGGCCGCTTCGACCGCCAGGTCTACGTAACCCTGCCGGACATCCGTGGTCGTGAGCAGATCCTGCATGTGCACATGCGCAAGGTACCGGTCAGCCAGGACGTGAACGCCAGCATCATCGCCCGCGGCACGCCCGGCATGTCGGGTGCGGACCTCGCCAACCTGTGCAATGAAGCTGCGCTGATGGCCGCTCGCCGCAATGCCCGTGTGGTGGAAATGCAGGACTTCGAGAAGGCTAAGGACAAGATCCTGATGGGCCCGGAACGCAAGAGCATGGTCATGCCCGAGGAAGAGCGCCGCAACACGGCCTACCACGAGTCTGGCCACGCCCTGATCGGCAAGCTGCTGCCCAAGTGCGACCCGGTGCACAAAGTTACCGTCATCCCCCGTGGCCGCGCGCTTGGTGTGACCATGAGCTTGCCGGCCCAAGACCGCTACAGCTACGACAGCGAATACATGCTGAGCCAGATCAGCATGTTGTTCGGTGGTCGTATCGCCGAAGAAGTGTTCATGAACCAGATGACCACCGGCGCCAGCAACGATTTCGAGCGTGCCACCTCCATCGCCCGCGATATGGTGACCCGTTACGGCATGACCGATGCACTGGGCCCGATGGTGTACGCGGAAAACGAAGGCGAAGTGTTTCTAGGCCGCTCGGTGACCAAGACCACCAATATGAGCGAACAGACGATGCAAAAGGTGGACAGTGAAGTCCGCCGCATCATCGATCAGCAATACTCCTTGGCGCGCAAGCTGATCGAAGACAACGCCGACAAAATGCACGCCATGGCCAAGGCCTTGCTGGAATGGGAAACCATCGATATCGACCAGATTGATGACATCATGGCCGGCCGTGAGCCGCGTCCTCCCAAGGACTGGACGCCGCGCACACCAACGGGTGGCGGCAGCAATGGTGGCAGCGGCGGAGCACCTGCTGTCACTACTGACCCAGCACCTACCGCAGCCTGAGCGCTGCGCCGGTTGAAAAGGGCCCTCTAAGGGCCCTTTTCTGTTTTTGAAGTAGTCCTTCTCGGTATTGAGCGCTCATGTATTGGCAAACCTCCCGCTTTCAGGTTAATTTGGATCAGCCCCAGGTCATGGGCATCGTCAACCTCACCCCTGACTCGTTTTCAGACGGTGGCCAGCATGCAGTCACCTCGGCTGCCTTGGCGCATTGTGAGCAGTTGCTGCTCGACGGGGCCCAGATTCTGGACCTGGGCGCGGAGTCCACTCGCCCTGGCGCCCAGCCGGTGCCGGTAGAGCAGGAGCTGGCACGCCTGCTGCCCGTGTTGCGTGCGGCAGCCACCTTGGGTGTACCTATCTCGGTGGATACCTACAAGCCGCAGGTCATGCAGGCCGCGCTGGATGCCGGAGCGGACATCGTCAACGATATCTGGGCGCTGCGTTGGACGGACCCCGCCGCACCGCAGTACCGAGGCCCTGACATCGTGGCCAGCCATCCGTCATGCGGGGTCTGCCTAATGCACATGCACCGTGAACCTATGACCATGCAGGCCGCACCCATGCAAGGCGATGTGGTGCAGCAGGTGCTATTGTTTTTGAAGCGCTCAGCGCAGGGTTTGTCTGCGCTGGGGGTTGAAAAGGCTCGTATTACACTCGACCCTGGTGTTGGCTTTGGCAAAACCGTGGAGCAGAACTTTGCCTTGCTGGCGCGCCAGTCTGAATTGCTGGCCTTGGGGTATCCGCTCTTGGTGGGTTGGTCTCGCAAATCTTCTTTGGCTCTGATGGGAGCTGGTGGTGGCGCTTTGCCCCCGCAGGAGCGGCTGGTGCCCAGCATAGCGGCCGCCTTGCTGGCGGTGGAGCGTGGTGCCCGTATCGTGCGCGTGCATGACGTGGCCCAGACGGTACAGGCCCTCAAGGTTTGGCGGGTGGCGAGCGCTGGTTGAGACAGCTATTAGAAAACTAGCAAAACTGCGATGTAATCGCACGCATTTCATAAGAACAGGAAAAAAATGACCCGTACCTATTTCGGCACCGACGGCATCCGAGGCACCGTCGGCCAAGCTCCCATCACCCCTGATTTTGTATTGCGTCTGGCCCATGCCGTGGGGCGCGTGCTGAAGCAGACCGAGGCCCGTCCCACCGTGCTGATTGGCAAGGACACCCGTATTTCCGGTTATATGCTGGAGTCCGCGTTGGAGTCCGGCTTCAACTCTGCCGGTGTCGACGTGGTCTTGCTGGGGCCGCTGCCCACGCCGGGCGTGGCTTATTTGACGCGCGCGCAGCGTGCCAGCCTGGGTGTCGTCATCAGTGCCAGCCACAACCCCTTCCCGGACAACGGTATCAAGTTCTTTAGCGCCGAAGGCACCAAGTTGCCCGACGCCTGGGAAATGGCGGTCGAAGAGGCCTTGGACAAACCTCCGGTGTGGGCCGATTCAGCCTCGCTGGGCAAGACCCGCCGCCTGGAAGATGCCGCTGGCCGCTATATCGAATTCTGCAAAAGTACCTTCTCCAACGCCTTGACGCTGAAAGGCTTACGCATCGTGGTGGATGCCGCCCACGGCGCGGCGTACCACATTGCGCCCAAGGTCTTTCACGAGTTGGGCGCCGAGGTCATCGCCATCGGCTGCGCACCCGATGGTCTGAACATCAACCACAAGGTGGGTGCGACCCATCCCCAAGCCCTGGTAGAGGCCGTCAAAGCCCACCAGGCCCACTTTGGTGTGGCCTTGGATGGCGATGCCGACCGTCTGCAAATGGTGGACAGCCAGGGCAGGCTGTTCAACGGCGACGAGATCCTGTACCTGATGGTGAAAGAGCGCCTGTCGCGTGGTGGCAAGGCCGCCAGCAAGCGCGCGGGCGATGCCGTGCCCGGTGTGGTGGGCACCTTGATGACCAATATGGCCGTGGAGCTGGCTTTGCAGGAACAGGGCGTGGAATTGGTGCGCGCCAAGGTGGGTGACCGCTATGTGCTGGAAGAACTGGAAAAACGCGGCTGGTTGCTGGGTGGCGAGGGCTCCGGCCATTTGCTGGCGCTGGACAAGCACACCACGGGCGACGGCTTGGTCAGTGCGCTACAAGTGCTGCAAGCCTGCGTGCGCGCCGGCCAAAGCCTGTCTGAACTTCTGGCCGACCTGACCCTGTTCCCACAAACCCTGGTGAATGTACGTTTGCAGCCTGGCCAGGACTGGAAGGCCAATACCCAGCTGCCAATTGCCACCAAGGCGGTGGAGGCCGAGCTGGGCAAGAACGGCCGCGTGCTGATACGCGCCAGCGGCACTGAACCCCTGGTGCGCGTCATGGTGGAAGCCCGCGACGCGCAGCAGGCCCAGGCCTGCGCCGAGCGGATCGCGGCGACCTTGCGCTGAGCGTCTTTGCTGCCAAACAAGGGCCGCCATGTTGCGGCCCTTCGTCTTTAGCCTGCTCGGCGCCACTGCGAGATGTATCAGTTGTAATGTCACGCTGACGCCATAAAACCTACACGGTGTTGTCATGACGCTCTTTCAGACTCTCTCCAACACAGGAGAAGTCCATGAAAGAACTGCCTACCCCCACCTTCGCACTCTCGCCGTTGACGCCCGCGTCTTTGCTTCGGGGGTCACTTCATCGACCCTCAGAACGGTTGGAAGCACCGGGCCGCAGTGCGGATGCGCAGCCTGGGGCGGGGTTCGTGGTTTCCTGGGCGCGGCAGCAGGACGAAGTCCGCGAAGCCCAGCGCCTGAGGTACCAGGTTTTTGCGGTGGAAATGGGCGCACGCCTGTCCAGCCGCGTACCGGGCCACGATGTGGACCTGTTCGATGACTTTTGCGAGCATCTGCTGGTGCGGGATGTGGCCACCCAGGAAGTGATTGGCACCTACCGCGTGCTCACCCCGGTTCAGGCCAAGCGCGTGGGCAGCACCTACAGCGATACCGAATTTGACCTGGTGCGCTTGCGCAGCCTGCGCAGCCGCATGGTGGAGCTGGGCCGCAGCTGCGTGCATCCCGCGCACCGCCACGGTGGCGTGATCCTGGCCCTGTGGAGTGCCTTGGCCGAGTTCATGCAGCGCAACCAGCTCGACACCATGGTGGGCTGTGCCAGCATCCCCATGCTGCACAACGGCCTGGTCAGCGGCGACGCGGCAGCCAGCATCTGGCGCCAGCTGCAGGCCAGCCATATGGCACCGATTGAATACCATGTGCAACCCCGCTTGCCGCTGCCGTTGCACCAGTTCGACAGCAGCCTGGACATCGAGCCACCGGCTCTGATCCGCGGCTACTTGCGCTTGGGCGCCAAGGTGCTGGGCGCACCGGCCTGGGACCCGGACTTCAACACCGCTGACCTGCCCATGCTGATGCGCGTGGCCGACTTGCCAGGCCGCTACCGTAAGCAATTTAAAGGTTGAAGAACTTTTAAGGCAAGCGTAGCGAAGCTGCCGTTCCAGAAGTACCGCGGAACTGGCTTTGCCAGGCCGCTGGTACTGCCCCCTGCAAGGGGGTTGGCGGAAAGTGCTACGCACTGGAGCCTGGGTGTGTTATACAGATACGTAGGCTAGGCGCACGTAAATCGGCGCAAAGGCCTCGGCCTGGACGATTTCAACCAGGGTTTCCTTCCCCAGCTCCAGCAGGGCGATGAAGGTCACGACCAGCACCGACATGCCCTTGGCCGGGTCGAACAGTTCTTCAAACTCGACGAACTTGCGGCCCTGCAGCACTTTCAGCACAAAGCTCATGTGCTCGCGCACCGACAGTTCCTCGCGGCTGATCTTGTGGTGCTGCACCAGCTTGGCTCGGCGCAGGATGTCGCGCCAGGCCTCTTGCAGATCGGCGATGTGGACCTCGGGCAGGCGGGGCTGCAGAGCCTGTTCGATGTAGACCTGGGCCTTCAGGAAGTCGCGGCCGAACTGCGGCAAGGCGTTGAGCCGGGCGGCGGCCAGTTTGATCTGCTCGTACTCCAGCAGGCGGCGCACCAGGGCGGCACGCGGGTCTTCGGCCTCTTCTCCCTCGGCCACCTTCTTGGGTGGTAGCAGCATGCGCGACTTGATCTCGATCAGCATGGCCGCCATCAGCAGATAGTCGGCCGCAAGCTCCAGGTTGCGGCTGCGGATCTCGTCCACATAGGCCAGGTACTGGCGCGTCAGCGGCGCCATGGGAATGTCGAGGATGTTGAAGTTCTGCTTGCGTATCAGGTACAGCAGCAAGTCCAGCGGGCCTTCGAAGGCCTCCAGAAACACCTCCAGCGCGTCGGGCGGGATGTACAGGTCCAGTGGCATGGCAAACAGCGGCTCGCCGTACAGGCGCGCCAAGGCCACCTGGTCAACCACTGCGGGCATGCTTTCCAGGGCGGCGGCACTGCCTGCGGGCAATGCTTCTGCGTCCGCGTGTGCGGGCTTGGCGGATGCCATTGCTGCTATGGAATAAATAGCTGCTTGCGCAGGTACTACCTGCGCTGCAAGCAGTTTTTCTATTTAACTATTGGTTTGGTAGACGTAGGGCTTTTGCTCGACCCGGCCGGCGCGGAATTCGGCCTGCGCGTCGCGGTCCACTTTTTTGTCCCACAGCAGGGCACGGCCTGCGAGTTGCTGGGCCTCCAGCTGGGGTTTTTGGGCTTTCAGCTGTTCGATGAAATCCGTGGTTTCGGACGTGTAGTCGGCGCGGCGGAAGAAGGGCATAAACTAAACCTCAGTGTTGGCTCTGGCATGCCGCAGAACGGGCATGGATGGGCGTGATTTTACCGGGGGCGCGTGTGGTGCAAAGGATTTGGCGAATGGCGTTGATGGCGACGATCTGGGCCGCCGTGGTGGGCCTGCTGGGCTGTGATGCGCAGCGTATAGACCAGCTCGAAGAAGGTGTGGCCACCGAGGCCGATGTGCGCGCCCAGTTCGGCACGCCCGAGAACATCTGGGACGCGCCCGGTGGCGCCCGTATCTTTGAATACAACCGCCAACCCGCCGGCCACCGCAACTACATGGTCACCATAGCCCCGGACGGCAAGATGGCCGCGCTGCGCCAGGTGCTGACGCCGGAAAACTTCGCCAAGGTGCAGCCCGGCATGGCCATGGAAGAGGTGCGCCGCATGCTGGGCAAGCCCATGAAGATCACGCCCTTTGTGCTCAAGCACGAGACCGACTACGACTGGCGCTACCTGTTGCCGCCCAACCAGTCCATGGTGTTCACCGTGGTGTTTGACCCGGACATGCGGGTGCTGCGCACCTTGTCCGTCACCGACCCGGACACCGAGCGGCGCTAGCGCAATCTCAGTACCGGGTGGCCGGTGCCGGCTGGAAGCCGTTCAGCCGCGCCGCAAAGCCCGAGCGCTCCATCAGCCCACGTGGCTGGGGGTTCACATGGCGGATGTGCAGCTGGCCACCGTGCTGCAGCACCACTTTGAACAGCTGCTCCAGCGCGTCCAGGCCGGTCGCATCCAACGAGATCAGCTGCGATGCGTCTAGCTCCACCCGCATGCCCGCAGGGTGTTTTTCCACCGCCCGCACAATGGGGTCGATCTTGGCCACCGCGCCAAAAAACAGCGCGCCATACAGCTTGAATGCCAACACCTCCGGTTTGGACGGCAGTGGTGCCACGCGGAACAGCGAACTCATGCGGCGTATGAAAAGAATGCAGGCCAGCACCATGCCCACCTCCACGGCCACGGTCAGGTCGAACACCACGGTCAGAAAGAAGGTGCCCAGCAACAGCGTGCGGTAGTGGCTGCTGAAGTTGCGCAGGCGCACAAACTCATGCCATTCGCCCATGTTCCAGGCCACGAACAGCAATATGCCTGCCAGCACCGCCAGCGGGATGTACAGGGCCAGAGGCGCGGCCACCAGCACCACCACGGCCAGCACCAGGGCGTGCACGATGCCCGCGATGGGTGATGTGGCGCCGGAGCGGATATTCGTCACCGTGCGCGCAATCGTGCCGGTGGCCGGCATGCCGCCAAAGAAAGCCACCACGAAATTGGCCACGCCCTGGGCCATCAGCTCCTGGTTGGGGTCGTGCTTCACATGGTGTGGGTCGGTGGCCAACTGGTCGGCCACGCGGGCGCACAGCAGCGACTCGATGGCGCCCAGCAGAGCGATGGTGATGGTGGGCGTCACCAGCAGGCGCACCGTGGCCCAGCTGAAGTCGGGCAGCGCAAACGCCGGCAGGCCGCCCGGAATCTGGCCAAAGCGGCTGCCCAGCGTCTCTACCGGCAGGTCCAGACCCCAGGCCAGCAGCGACAGGCTGACCAGCGCCATGATGGGCCCTGGCACGCGGGCGAAGGTGCGCACCGTGCGCCCCTCCAGCAGGCGTATCACCGGCGAACCCTGCACGAATATGCGCGGCCAGACCACCAGCCCCAGGATGCATAGTGCGCCCAGCGCGAAGGCATACGGGTTGGCGCTGCCCAGGTGGGCGGCAATGGTCTTGATCTGCGAGAAGAAGTCGCCCGGCATCTTGGCAATGTCCAGCCCCAGCAAGTCCTTCAGCTGCGATAGCGCAATCAGCACCGCAATACCATTGGTGAAGCCGATGACGATGCTCACCGGCACATAGCGCACCAGCGTGCCCAGCTTGAACAGGCCCAGGCCGAACAGCAGCACGCCCGCGCAGGCGGTGGAGATCAGCAGGTTGGCCACGCCGTAGCGCTCGACGATGCCGTAGACGATGACGATGAAGGCGCCCGCCGGCCCACCAATCTGCACCGTGGTGCCGCCGAGCGCGGAGATGATGAAGCCGGCGATGATGGCCGTCCACAGCCCCGCCTGGGGCGTGAGGCCGCTGGCAATCGCAAACGCCATGGCCAGCGGCAGGGCCACGATGCCGACCGTGACGCCCGAGCCCACGTCCTTGGCGAAACGCTCCCCGCTATAGCCGCGCAACGCGTCCCACAGACGCGGGCGGAAGCGGGCAAGCGGGGAGGCCATGCTTAGCCGATGCGCATACCGGGTTGCGCTCCGGGGAAGGGCTCCAGCACGTAGACGCCGGGCTGGGCTTTTTCATCCGCATGGCTGGCGGCCAGCACCATGCCTTCGCTGATGCCGAACTTCATCTTGCGCGGTGCCAGGTTGGCCACCAGCACGGTGAGCTTGCCGATCAGCTGGTCCGGCGTGTAATGGGCGGCAATGCCGCTGAATACATTGCGCATGCGGCCTTCGCCGGCGTCCAGGGTCAGGCGCAGCAGCTTGGTGGAGCCGTCGACCGGCTCGCAGTTCACTATTCTTGCGATGCGCAGATCGACCTTGGCGAAGTCGTCGATGGTGATGGTCGGTGCAATCTCCTCGCCACCCGGTACTACAGTTTCTGTAGCTGCTTGCGCAGGTTCCGCCTGCGCTGGAGGCTCAAACAATGCATCAAGTTGTTTGATGTCCACGCGCTGCATCAAATGCTTGTAGTCGCCAATCGCATGGCCTGCGCCCAGCTGTGTGGCGGCATCGGCAAAGCCGAGTGGAGCCACGTTCAGGAACGATTCCACTTGTGCGGCCAGCGCGGGCAGCACGGGCTTCAGGTAGATGGTCAGTAGGCGGAAGGCTTCGATACAGGTGCTGCACACGTCTTGAAGTCTTGCGTCAGCACCTTCCTGTTTGGCCAGTTCCCAGGGTTTGTTGGCGTCCACATAGGAGTTCACGCGGTCGGTCAGCAGCATGGTTTCACGCAGCGCCTTGGCGTATTCGCGCTGCTCGTACATTGTGGTAATGCTCTCTTTTTGAGAGCTGATGGTACTGATCAAATCTGCGCCGTCGGCCGAAATCGTGCCCAATTTTCCGCCGAAGCGTTTGCTCAGGAAACCGGCCGCACGAGATGCAATATTGACGTACTTGCCAATCAAATCGCTGTTCACGCGGGCCATGAAGTCGTCGGCGTTGAAGTCGATGTCTTCGTTGCGGGCGCTCAGCTTGGCGGCGATGTAGTAGCGCAGCCATTCGGGGTTCATGCCCAGGCCCAGGTACTTCAGCGGGTCCAGGCCGGTGCCGCGACTTTTGCTCATCTTCTCGCCGTTGTTGACCGTGAGGAAGCCGTGGACGAACACCGAGTCCGGCGTCTTGCGGCCGCTGAACTTCAGCATGGCCGGCCAGAACAGGGTGTGGAAGGTGACGATGTCCTTGCCGATGAAGTGGTACTGCTCCAGCGCGCGGTTGGCCATGTAGGCGTCATAGCTCTCGCCGCGCTTGTCCAGCAGGTTCTTCAGGCTGGCCAGGTAGCCCACGGGTGCGTCCAGCCAGACGTAGAAGTACTTGCCGGGCGAGTCCGG
This sequence comes from Rhodoferax sp. GW821-FHT07F03, assembly GCF_059418745.1. Lineage (NCBI taxonomy): Bacteria > Pseudomonadati > Pseudomonadota > Betaproteobacteria > Burkholderiales > Comamonadaceae > Rhodoferax > Rhodoferax sp. GW821-FHT07F03. The sequence goes on along the minus strand of NZ_JBWKQM010000011.1, from coordinate 191,933 downwards.
GATCTCGATGCCGAAGTAGGGCGCGTCGCGGCTAATGTCCCAGTCGCCCAGGCCTTCGCTGGTGCTGCCGTCGGGGTTGGTGCGCACGGTGAACCATTCCTTCACCTTGTTGGCTACCTCGGGCTGCAGGCGGCCGTCTTGCGTCCACTGCTCCAGAAACGCCACGCAGCGCGGGTCGGACAGCTGGAAGAACAAATGCTCCGAGCTTTTCAGCTCGGGCGTAGCGCCGGACAGGGCCGAGTACGGCTTGATGAGGTCGGTGGGCGCGTAGACCGAGCCGCAGACTTCGCAGTTGTCACCGTACTGGTCTTTGGCGTGGCACTTGGGGCATTCGCCCTTGATGAAGCGATCCGGCAGGAACATGTTCTTCTCGGGGTCGAAGAACTGCTCGATCACCTTGCTGGAGATCAGGCCGTTGGCCTTCAGCTCGCGGTAGATCTGCTGCGCCATGGCGTGGTTTTCCGGCGCGTCGGTGCTGTGCCAGTTGTCGAAGGCGATATGGAAGCCGTCCAGATACGGCTTGCGGCCGGCGGCGATGTCGGCGACGAACTGCTGTGGCGTCTTGCCGGCTTTTTCGGCGGCGATCATGATGGGCGCGCCATGGGTGTCGTCGGCACCGACGAAGTTCACTGCATTGCCCTGCATGCGCTGGAACCGCACCCATATGTCGGCCTGGATGTATTCCATGATGTGGCCGATGTGGAAGTTGCCGTTGGCGTAGGGTAGGGCGGTGGTGACGAAGAGTTGGCGTGGCATGGACAGACTAGCTTTCAGAACAGCCTTTGATTTTAGTCGGGGGCTATCGCTTCGGGTGGGGCCGTTGCCAGCGGGCCGGGGCGGTTCAGCGGAATGCGTGTTTGCGCCGCTCGACCCGGGGTGTTGCGGGGTCGGCCAGGGGATCGGTCCAGCGGAAGAATCGGCATATTTCGGCGCGCTGGCGCTGCGCGTCGGCATAGCCCAGCGCCATCAACTCGCGGGTGAAGTTGGATTCGAACAGCAGATAGCTGGCCAGGGCCGAGCCTTTGGCGTCTTCTGGCTGAGAGCGCATGCCCAGGCCGCCCAGCATGGTGCGTATAGCGGGGGGCAGGTCGTGCAGATGGCGTGCGGCGATCTGGTCGATGCGCTGCGACGGCGCGATCAGCAGCAGCTCCACCGGGCGCAGGGCGCTGTTGTGGCGTAGCTCGGCGGGTATCAGCGACAGGGTATGGTTGATGCGCCGTACCCGCTCCACGTCAACCGCCAGGGCGTCCAGGAAGATATTCGCCAGCGCGTGGCCGGCGATCTGCGCCAGCGAGGGGTAGCTGTCATTGGGCTTGAGCGAGGCGTCTTCGCGCGGTTCGTGCATGCGGCCCGCGCCGATGACCAGTACGCGCTCCGCCCCCAGGTGGATGGCCGCACCCACCGGTGCCGACTGGCGCATGGAGCCGTCGCCAAAGTATTCGGTATGGCCGTGGATCTGCAGCGGAGTGGCCGGAAACACAAAGGGAATCGCCGAAGAGGCCAGCAGGTGGTTCAGCCGCAGGCGCCCGCGCACGCCCTGGCGCTGCGAGCGCACCCAAGGCTTCAGGTCGGTGCTGCCCTGGAAGAAGGTCAGATGCTCGCCCGAGCTGTAGCTGGACGCAGTGACGGCCAGCGCCCGTACATGGCCCTGGCGCACCAGGCGCGGCAGGCGCTCCAGCGGCACCAGGTGCTTCAGCAGTTCGTGCAAAGGGCTGTTGTCCAGCAGCGAGCGCGGGTGGACCTTGCGCCACTTGGCCAGCATCCAGCCAACCGACAGCAGCGTCAGCCAGCGCGCGCCGCTGCGCATCACGCCAATGGCATCGGTGCGGTAGACCTGGTCGGCTGTGAAGTTCTTCCAGATGCCCACCATCTGGCGCACGATGCTGTCGAAGTTGTCCGCGCCGCAGGCCAGCGCGGCGGCATTGATGGCACCGGCCGAGGTGCCGGTGATGATGGGAAAGGGATTGCCCTGGTCGCCCGCGCCGCAGGCCAGGCGCAGGTCGGCGATGGCCTCCAGCACGCCCACCTGGTAGGCTGCGCGGGCGCCGCCGCCGGTGAGCAATAAACCCGCAGGTGTGTGGGGGAGTGTGGAGGACATGGCTGCATTGGACGGCGCCACGCAGGCCGCCGTCAATCAGGGTTTATGGGGCTGGCGTGCTTGCTTTGCATGCTATTGAATATGTAGCGAAATGTGCTTATTTCATCTGCGCAGCAGGCTGATTTCACTTTATTTTTGTCCGCGGCTGCGTAGTTGTTCCAGGGTTTTTTCCAGCCAGGCCAGCATGCCGGGGTCCTGGCTGGTGGCGATATTGACGCCCATCCACGGGCTGGGAGTTTGCTGTAGCGAAAACAGTGTGCCTGGACGCAGTAGGTAACCCGCGTCCAGCCCCAAGGCGGCCAGGTGGTTGGTGTCCACCCCGGTATCGAACCAGCCCAGAAAACCGGCCTGCGGCTGGCAAAAAGCCTTTAGTCCCAGGTCTTGCATACGCTTGAACGCAGGCTCGCGCAGGCTGTCCAGAGCTGCGTGCACCCGCTGGCAGTGCTTACGGTAGCTGCCCTCGGTCAGCGCCTTGTAGACAATGCGCTCATTGATCTCGGGGGTGGTCAGCGCGGTCAACAGCTTGTGTGTGGTCAAGGTGTCCACCAGTTCAGCCGGGCCGGCCAGATAGCCCACGCGGATGTTGGGCGCAAGCATTTTTGAAAAGCTGTTCACATACATCACGCGGCGTAACTGGTCCAGGCTGGCCAAGCGCGTCACGGCCATGCCCTGGGGCAGAAAGTCGGAATAAATATCGTCTTCGATGACCAGGATGTTGTGGGCCTCGGCCAACCGCAGAATCTGGTAGGCCGTGGCGGCACTCAGCAATGTGCCGGTGGGGTTGTGCAGCACGGGGTTGAGGAACATCAACTTTGGTTTGTGCTTTTCTACCAGCGCGGTGAGGGCCTGCACGTCAAGTCCTTGCGGCGTATAGGGGACACCCACCACCTCCACGCCTTGCAGCCACAGCAGCGGATTGCACCAGCCGGGTTCGCCCACCAGCACAGTGTCGCCTGGGCGTAGCATCATGCGAAATACCAGGTCTATGGCCTGGGCTGCGCCGGTGGTGGTGAGTATTTGCGATGGATGGGCCTCGATGTCTCGCTCCGCCAGCGTACGCTGGATTTGCGTACGCAGCGGGGCATAGCCCTGGGCCGAAGCCCCCTGCGCCAACTGCTGGCTGGTGCTGTGGTTGGCCATCGCCCGCAGGCCCATTTTGAGCAGGTCGCCACCGCACATATCGGGCGGCAGGTAGCCCGAGCCTGGCGACAGGTGGGCCGGAATGCCACTGGTCATGTTGCGCACCATCCAACCCATGTTGATGGCCTGCTGCGGTTTGGCGCGGGCAGGAGCCGACCTGGCGCGCGTGCTGGGCGGCGGCGCGGCTTCGCGCACAAAAAAACCCGCCCCGCGCCGTGCCAGCAGGTGCCCACGCGCCACCAGCCGCTCGTAGGCTGCCACTACCGTAAAACGCGACACCCCCCGTTCCTGCGCCAGCTCTCGCACCGAAGGCATGCGCATGCCGGGGCGAAACACGTGCTGCTGGATGCGCTGCTCGGCCCACTGCACCAGTTGGTCTACCAGGGTGGTTTGCGCTCCCAGGGTTGCGCTGTGATAGGTGGAGGACGTGGGCATGGACTGTATTGGTGATTTGAGCAGGCCAGTGGCGGTAGTTATTCGGTGAACTGTACCGGTACTGTATAGGTGCCAAGACTACAGTGAATGCCACTCCACCGCAAGTCGTGGTGGGTGATTCTTCAGGAGACGGCAATGGTCAAAATTGAACACTTCGAACTGCGCACACCCGATGTGGTGGCGCTGCGTTTGGCCGCAGGCATGGTGCTTCGTGTCAGCACCGGTCGTTTGTGGTTGACGCAGGATGGCCGCAGCGAAGACGTGTGGCTGCAAGCCCCCGCCAGTTGGACTGCGCCGCACGCGGTCAACGTGCGGCTGAGTGCCGAGCCGTCGGTGGACTTTCAGATTGCACGGCCAGCGGCGGTGTGGCGTGCTCCGCGCATCCGCATGGCGCGGACGAGGCTGGACATCGCCGGTGCCATCGGCGCGGCCTGATCAGGGTTTATGGGGCTGGCGCATGCGCCTTGCATGCTATTGAATATGTAGCTGTTGGCGCAGGTTTTATGTGCGCTGGTGGCCTTTTTGTTCAAGAGGCGGGTTTCTTGGCCGGTAGCAGGCGCTGCACCAGCGGGTGTTGCACCTTCTTCTCGGTTCCGATGGCGTAAAACTGTTCTTCTACCCCTTGGCACGCCCCTATGCGCTGCACGCCGTAGCGGGTGGTCAGGTCTTCATGGACCCATTCGGCCGCCGCGAACACACCCATGCCTTCGGCTCCGAAGGTGGCCAGCAAGGCACTGTCTTCAAATTCCCCGGTGATATGCGGCTTGATGCCCAGGTGCTCGAACCAGTGGTCCAGCCGGGGGCGCACGGCGGCATGCGTGGTGGGCAGCAGTACCGGTACTTTGGCCAGGCTGCGGGGGAAGTCCTGCGTGGCTGCGTCCAGCAGATGCGGCGGCGCGTACCAGGTCATGTCGGACGCGCCCAGCCGGTGGCTGTAGACCTTGAGGTTGGGGTTGGGCGGCGCGGCGCGGTCGGCTAGCACCACGTCCAGCCGGTGCAGGGCCAGGTCGCCCAGCAGGTCCTCGAATTCATCTTCATGGCAGATCAGGTGCAGGCGCGGCTCCTGCATCACTGGCTGCAGCAGGCGCCGGGCGACCAGCTTGGGCAGGCCGTCGGAGATGCCCACGGCCAGCCGCACGGACGGCGCGCTGACGGCATCGCGCACCGTGGCGGGTAACTGCTCGCCCAGTTGGAAGATCAGGTCGGCCTGGCGTAGCGCGGCCACGCCGGCTTCGGTCAGCGCCAGGCCGCGGCCGTCGGGCTTGAGCAGGGTTACGCCCAGCGAACGCTCCAGCTCACGTACCTGGGTACTGATGGTTTGCACCGCCATGCCCAGACGATCGGCTGCGCGCGACATGCCGCCCTCGTGCGCAACGACCCAGAAATAGTGCAGGTGCCGGTAGCTGAAGCTTTGTTCCATATTCAGGTATTTGTGAATGGTTTGTTCTAAATTATCTGCTTTTTAAGAGGTAATGCGCGGCGTATGGTCGGGGCTTGTTTCCTCTTTTGGAGAAAGACCATGGAAAACCTAAACTCAACCGTTCGCACCCACCCGGGCGGCGGGCTGGTTACCACGGCGGTGGCACAGACCGTGCCCGTCAACCGCGTGCTGCGCAATACCTATGCCTTGCTGGCGATGACACTGCTGTTCAGCGCCGTGGTTGCCACGGCCAGCCTGGTGCTGCAGGCGCCGTCGCCCGGTTTGCTGATCAGCCTGGCGGGTAGTTTCGGCCTGCTGTTTGCGGTGTACAAGTTGCAAAATAGCGGCTGGGCCTTGCCGGCGGTGTTCGCTTTTACCGGCTTCATGGGCTACACGCTGGGGCCGGTGCTGGCACGCTCGTTGGCCTTGCCTGGCGGCAGAGAAGTCGTGGCGATGGCACTGGCGGCCACGGGCGTGACCTTCCTGGCACTGTCGGCCTGGGTGGTGACAACGCGGCGCGACTTCAGTTTCCTGGGCGGCTTCCTGTTTGCCGGCATGGTGATTGCGCTGCTGGCCGGCTTGGCAGCCGTGTTCATGGAAGTGCCCGCGCTGGGTCTGGCGGTGTCGGCCATGGTGGCTTTGCTGTCGGCGGGTTTCATCCTGATGGATACCAGCCGTATCGTGAACGGCGGTGAAACCAACTATGTGCTGGCTACGGTGGGTCTGTACCTGTCGATCTTCAACTTGTTCAGCAGCCTGTTGAGTTTGTTTGGCATCGGCAGCGACGAATAAGCGTGGCAGGTCCCTACGGGCAAGAGCGGCAAGCCCCTACGGGGCAGGGGCGTGCTGGTTTGAAATAGACTACGCGCCCCTTAGGAGTTATGCATGCCTCTCTCAGAACAGCAGGTGCTGGATGCCATCAAAACCGTGGTGGACCCCAATACCGGCACCGATTTCGTCTCCACCAAAGCCATCCGCCATCTGGCCGTCACCGGCGGTGCGGTGGTGTTCGGCGTGGAGTTGGGTTACCCCGCGAAAAGCCAGGAAGCGGCCTTGCAGGCTGCCCTGACTGCAGCGGTACAAAGCCTGGACGGTGTGGGCAGCGTCAACATCACCGTCACCACCAAAGTCGCCGCCCATGCGGTACAGCGCGGTGTGCAGCTGCTGCCGGGCGTGAAGAACATCGTTGCCGTGGCCTCGGGCAAGGGTGGCGTGGGCAAGAGCACCACGGCGGTTAACCTGGCGCTGGCACTGGCCGCCGAGGGCGCCAAGGTCGGCCTGCTGGATGCCGATATTTACGGCCCCAGCCTGCCCATGATGTTGGGAATAGCAGGCAAGCCCGAAAGTGCCGATGGCAAGACCATGGAGCCCATGGAGCATTACGGCGTACAGGCCATGTCGATCGGCTTTCTGGTGGACCAGGACCAGGCCATGGTCTGGCGCGGCCCCATGGCTACCCAGGCACTGGAGCAGCTGCTGCGCCAGACCAACTGGAAGGACTTGGATTACCTGGTGGTGGACATGCCCCCTGGTACTGGCGACATCCAGTTGACGCTGAGCCAGCGCGTGCCCATGACCGGTGCGGTCATTGTCACTACGCCGCAGGACATTGCGCTGCTGGACGCGCGCAAGGGTATCAAGATGTTTGAAAAAGTGGGCGTGCCCATTTTGGGCATCGTGGAAAACATGGCTGTCCATGTATGCAGCAACTGCGGCCACCAGGAGCATATTTTTGGCGCCGATGGTGGCAAGAAGATGGCGGCCGACAACGGCATGGACTACCTGGGGGCCTTGCCCTTGAACATGCAGATCCGCATACAGGCAGACGGTGGCAAGCCTACGGTGGTTGCTGATCCAGAAGGCGAAATTGCAGCGATTTACAAGCGTATTGCCCGCCAGGTCGCGGTGTCGATTGCCGGCAAGAACAAGGACTTCTCGTCCAAGTTCCCGTCGATCACGATCTCCAAGAACACCTGAGCTTTGTCGCTCCGTTGGCCGCCCCCGTTTGGGGGCGGTTTTGTTTCTGGCGCCTGAATAACCCTTCAGATAGGAATGATTCTTGTACCGCCCTATTCGTTCTTTGTGTAACTGATTGTGTAGACTGTTGCGGCCCGCTTCGGGCTTTTTCTGCAATGGAGGACTGAATGGCAGGATTTTTAGACAAGGAACGCATTATTGCGGGCCCCGGTTTCAACCGTTGGTTGGTGCCGCCGGCTGCGTTGGCGATCCATCTATGCATCGGCATGGCCTATGGCTTTTCGGTGTTTTGGCTGCCTTTGTCCAAGGCTTTGGGCATCAAGGAAGCCATCAAGTGCGGCCCCGAAGTGGGTTTTTGGGCTGAGCTGTTTACCACCAACTGTGACTGGAAGATTTCCACCCTGGGCTGGATGTATACCTTGTTCTTCGTGCTGCTGGGTTCGTCGGCCGCGCTGTGGGGTGGCTGGCTGGAGCGCGTAGGTCCGCGCAAGGCGGGCGTGGTGTCGGCCGTTTGCTGGTGTGGCGGCATGCTGCTATCGGCAATTGGGGTGTACCTGCACCAGTTCTGGCTCATGATTGTGGGCTCGGGCGTGATCGGTGGCGTGGGCCTGGGTTTGGGCTACATCTCGCCGGTATCGACCTTGATCAAGTGGTTCCCGGACCGCCGTGGCATGGCCACCGGCATGGCCATCATGGGCTTTGGTGGTGGCGCCATGATCGGCTCGCCACTGGCCGCTGATCTGATGAAGTATTTCGCCACCCCCACGAACGTAGGCGTGGCCCAGACCTTCGTGGTGATGGCCGTGGTCTATTTCGTGTTCATGATGGGCGGCGCCCTGACCTACCGCGTGCCTGAAACTGGCTGGAAACCCGCAGGCTGGACGCCGCCGCCCGCCCAGGTCAACAACGCCATGATCACCCAGCGCCACGTGCACGTGAAGAAGGTCTGGGGCATTCCCCAGTTCTGGCTGGTCTGGATGGTGCTGTGCATGAACGTGAGCGCCGGCATTGGCGTGATCGGCATGGCGTCGCCGATGTTGCAAGAGGTGTTTGGCGGTACCTTGATTGGCGTGAGCCAGAAGTTTGGCGAGCTGGACAAAACCCAGCTGGCGGCAATTGCTGCCGTGGCGGCCGGCTTCACCGCGCTGCTGAGCTTGTTCAACATCGGTGGCCGCTTCTTCTGGGCCAGCCTGTCCGACAAGTTGGGCCGCAAGCTGACCTATGTGGTGTTCTTCGTGCTGGGCGGCGTGATGTATTTCAGCGTACCTGGCAGCGCGGCCGCCGGCAATATCGTCTTGTTCGTGGGTGCCTTCTGCGTCATTCTGAGCATGTACGGCGGTGGCTTTGCCACCGTGCCAGCCTATCTGGCCGACCTGTTCGGTACGCAAATGGTGGGGGCCATCCATGGTCGCCTGTTGACCGCCTGGGCTACGGCGGGCATTTTGGGTCCAGTGGTCGTGAACTACATGCGCGAGTACCAATTGGGCTTGGGCATTCCCCGCGAGCAGGTTTACAACCAGACCATGTACATCCTGGTTGGCATGCTGGTTATTGGTTTGATTTGCAATCTGCTGGTCAAGCCGGTGGCCGACAAGCATTTCATGACGCCGGAAGAGCTGGCCCATGAAAAACGCCTGGCGCACGAAAAAGCTGCTGCCTCCGAAGTCGGCTCCAGCGGCGTGGTCAACGACCATGCCGTGAGTCCGGTGCTGGTGGCTTTGGCCTGGGTGGCCGTAGGCGTGCCATTGATCTGGGGTATTTACCGCACCCTGCAAAGCGTAGCCAAGTTCTTCCACTGAAGCTACTTTGCCCAAAGCCTGCCGGTTGCTGTGTTAAACAGCGCCTGGCAGGCTTTTTCACTTTTCAGACGAGACGAGGTTTACGCAATGCAGCCATTCAAAACATTGAAGCAGCGTATCGAATCTGCAGCCAGGGCATTCGCGGCTACGTTGCCCGAGAGATTTGTAGTGGACGCATCGCAGCAGATCGATGTACAGGGCAAGAAGACGCCGGTACTGCGCTGTGGAAACCGGGTTTTGAATCTGGATTTCTCCGTGCCCGACGGCTTTACCCAAAGAACCGGTATGCGGGCCACGATCTTTGTGCGCACGGGGGAAGACTTCATCCGCATCACGACCTCCGTGCGCAAGCAGGACGGCGAGCGTGCTATCGGCACCCCGCTGGACCGCTCCCAACCGGCCTACCGAGCGGCGCTGGTCGGTAAGTCCTATGTGGGCTACGCCACGATTTTTGGCAAGCAGTGCATGACCCGCTACGACCCGGTGCGCGATGCCTCCGGCCAGGTGGTGGGTATTTTGTACGTGGGCCTGGATGTGAGCGATATGGCGCCGGTCCATGTGGCGCCTCGTATGGCGACCACCCTGGCGCTGGCCTATGCGGTGTTGGCCTGCGCCTTTCATGCGGCCACCGGCAAATTGTTGGACCCGCTCAGCATCGGTTTCACGTTGCTTTCCATGGCCATGCTGTGGGGGTTGACCTATTTCTTGATGCAGCGCCACGTCACCGAGCCTATGAACCAGGGGCGCCAGGCCGCGTTGCGCCTGGCTAGCGGCGACCTGACCAACCAGGTGGACGTGCGCGACCGTGACGATGTGGGCAAATTGCTGCTAGCCATCAACGGCATCAGTATCGGCCTGACCGGCTTGGTGGGCAATGTGCGCCAGGCGGCGTCCATGGTGGCCAGCGGCACGAGCGAGATCGCCGATGGGAACAACGACCTGGCATCGCGTACCGAAAAGCAGGCCAGCGAGATCAACTCCGCCGCCTCGGCCATCGTCGAACTCACCGCCACGGTGAGCCAAACGGCCGACAAGGCCAACCAGGTGAACGCTCTGGTCGGCTCCGTGGCCCAACTGGCGTTGACCAGTGGCGGTATCGTGGGCCAGGTGGTGGACACCATGGGGCAGATCAAGTCCAGCGCGCACCGTATCAACGACATCATCGGCCTGATCGACGGGATCGCCTTTCAGACCAATATCCTGGCCCTGAACGCGGCCGTAGAGGCGGCCCGTGCGGGCGAGCAGGGGCGTGGCTTCGCGGTGGTGGCCTCGGAAGTGCGCAGCCTGGCGCAGCGGTCCGCCACCGCCGCCAAGGAGATCCGCAACCTGATTGCCGCATCGGTGCAAACCGCCGATACCGGAGGGGAGTTGGTGGAGAAAGCCCAGCGGTCCATGACCGATATCACCGGTTCCATCCAGCAGGTGGTGGGCTACGTCGATGAAATTGCGCTGGCCAGCAACGAGCAGCGCGCCGGCATTGCCGATGTCAACCGCAGCGTGGCCGAGATTGACGAAATGACACAACAAAATGCCGCGCTGGTAGAAGAGTCCGCCGCTGCGGCCATGAAAATGCGCGAGCAAGCCACCGCGTTGGGCGCGGCGGTGAACAGCTTTAAAACCCCTTAGCTACCAGGGTAGGGCGCAAGGCCGTATAAAACGAGACGAAAGAATCTCCCATGAGCGAACAAAAAATTGAGTTTTATACCGGCCCCGCAGGCGGCTGGGGCGCGCTGAGGAGCGTGGGCAAGGCCTTGGTTTACCAGGACGTGGCCCTGAAAGGCGCCAAGACCTTGCTGCATGCCAACCAGCCCGACGGTTTTGACTGCCCGGGCTGTGCCTGGCCGGACCGCAACCACGCATCCACCTTCGAGTTTTGTGAAAACGGCGCCAAGGCCGTGGCGGCCGAGGCCACGGCCCGGCGCGTGACGGCAGACTTCTTCGCGCAGCACACCGTCACCGAGCTCGCCACCCAGAGCGACTTCTATCTGGAAGACCAGGGCCGGCTGACCGAGCCCATGGTTTTTGATCCGGCCGACGACAAATACAAGCCTATCGCCTGGGACGACGCTTTTGCGCTGATCGCCCGGCACCTGAATGCCTTGCCCGACCCGAACCAGGCCATCTTCTATACATCGGGCCGGGCCAGCAACGAAGCTGCCTTTTTGTACCAGCTGTTCGTACGCGAGTACGGCACCAACAACTTCCCCGACTGCTCGAATATGTGCCACGAGCCTAGCGGCAGCGGCATGCGTGAAAGCGTGGGCATAGGCAAGGGCACGGTCACGCTGGACGACTTTGAACAAGCCGATGCCATCTTCATCTTCGGCCAGAACCCCGGCACCAACCATCCGCGCATGCTGGGCGAACTGCGCCACGCCGCCAAGCGCGGTGCGCGCATCGTCAGCCTGAACCCGCTGCGCGAGCGCGGCCTGGAGCGCTTTGCCGACCCGCAGGACAAGCTGCAAATGGCCACCCTGGGCGATACGCCCATCAGCACCCACTACTTCCAGCTGCGCATAGGCGGCGACTTCGCCTTTGTCAAAGGCATGATGAAGCATCTGGTGGAGCTGCAGGACGCGGGCCAGGATGTGCTGGACCATGCCTTTATCGCCGAGCACACCATTGGTTTCGAGGCCCTGCTGGCCGACCTGCGCACCGAGTCCTGGGCGCTGCTGGAGTCCGAATGCGGCCTGGGCGCAGAGCACATCCGCGCCGCAGCCGAGGTGTATCGCCAGGCCAAGAGCGTGATCGCCTGCTGGGGCATGGGCATCACCCAGCACCAGAATTCGGTGGCCACCATCCAGATGATCACCAATCTGCTGCTCATGCGCGGCAACATCGGCCGCCCAGGTGCTGGCCTGTGCCCGGTGCGCGGCCACAGCAATGTGCAGGGCGATCGCACCATGGGCATATGGGAAAAGCCGCCCGTGGCCTTGCTGGACAACCTGCAAAAAGTCTTTGGCTTTACGCCGCCGCGCGAACATGGCTTTGATACGGTCGAATCCATCCAGGCCATGCTGGACGGCAAGGGCAAGGTGTTTTTTGCGCTTGGCGGCAATTTCGCCACGGCCACGCCCGACACCGTGCAGACCTGGAAGGCGCTGCGCAAGTGTGACTTGACGGTGCACGTCACCACCAAGCTGAACCGCAGCCACATCGTGCATGGCAAGGCCGCGCTGATCCTGCCCTGCCTGGGCCGTACCGAGATCGACATGCAGGCCGGCGGCGCGCAGGGTGTGACGGTGGAAGACTCGATGAGCATGGTGCATATCTCCATGGGCATCAACCCGCCCGCGTCTGCGCATTTGCTGTCCGAGCCGGCTATCGTGGCCCGGCTAGCCGCCACGACTCTGGCTGGGCGTAGCAAGACACCCTGGCTGTGGCTGCTGGAAGATTACAGCCGTATCCGCGACAAGATCGAGGCTGTGTTCCCCGACTTCAAGGACTTCAACCAGCGCATCCAGGTGCCCGGGGGCTTCCGGTTGCGCAATACGGCCAGCGAGCGGGTCTGGAACACCGCCTCCAAAAAGGCCGTGTTCAAAACCCATGCCGTGCCCACCGGCACGCCGCTGCAACGCGCCCGCGAGCGCAAGGGCGACGCCATCGTGTTCGCGCTGATGACCACCCGTTCGCACGACCAGTACAACACCACCATCTACGGCGCGGACGACCGCTACCGTGGCGTTTACGGCCAGCGCCGCGTGGTGTTTGCCAACGTAGATGACATCCGCGCGCTGGGCATGAAAGACGGCGACTGGATCGACTTCCACACCGTATGGGATGACGGCCAGGAACGCCGGGCCGATGGCTTCAAGCTGGTGGCCTACAACATCCCTCGCGGCTGCGTGGCGGCCTACTATCCCGAGACAAATCCGCTGGTGCCGCTATCTTCTGTGGCGGCGAATGCCGGTACGCCCACCTCCAAGTGCATTCCGGTGCTGATGCTGCCGCACCAGAAACCGGCTGCGCCTGCGGCTCAAAAGCTGGGCCAGCCCGCCATACCTCACGCGGCTGCGGTCTGAATCCGTGGACGCGCTGCACCAGGCCATTTTGCTGGCTTTGCTGCCCGAGCCCGAGCCCATTTCCCTGCCCCGCCTAGGCAAGCGCCTGGGCCTGGGTGCCAGCGTGCTGATGCGTGCGCTCACGCTGATGGGCGAGGCCAGCCTGGGCGGCCAGCCCGGCCCGGGCTGGGTCACGCTGCGCCTGGAAGATGAACGCTGGATGGCCGGACTGACCGAGGCTGGCCGGCGCTTTTGTGTGGAGGCCTTGCATGGCTGAGCTGCCGCCGCCCCTGGTGTCCGTGGCCGTACGGCGCTTTCCTGCCGACCTGGAGCAGGCCGACCAGGTGGCCGCCGAAGTACCCGTGGCCCTGGTGTTCAACGGCATCTCGCATGCAGTGATGATGGCCACGCCGCAAGATCTGGAAGCGTTTGCACTTGGCTTTGCGTTGAGCGAAGGCATTCTGGACAGCGTGGCCGACTGCTATGGCATCGAGGTGCAGGCCGGTGCCGACGCCTGTGAAGTGCAGCTGGATGTGTCCTCCCGCTGCTTCCAGCGCCTGAAGGAACGCCGCCGCAGCCTGGCCGGTCGTACCGGTTGCGGAACCTGTGGTATCGACAGCCTAGCCGCGCTGGACCTGGAGCCCAGGCCCATGCCGCCGCAGGCCTGGGCCGCTCAGCTGCAGGCCGCAACCGTGCTGCAGGCGCTGCAAGCCATGCCGCCCCTGCAGGTGCTGAACCTTGCCTGCGGCTCCTTGCACGCGGCAGGCTGGGCCACACCTGAAGGCGTGCTGACCGATGTGCTGGAAGACGTGGGCCGGCACAACGCGCTGGACAAGCTGCTGGGCCAACTGGCACGCGCCGGGCGTCTGGGCGAGCCAGGCTTTGTGTTGATGTCCAGCCGGGCCAGCTACGAGCTGGTGCGTAAATGCGCGCGCCTGAATGTGGCGGCGCTGGCCACTATCTCGGCACCCACGGCGCTGGCCATCCAGATCGCCGAAACCGCCGGCCTGCAGCTTTGGGGCCTGTGCCGCGACCCGCGCGCAGTGCGCTACGTGCCGGCCTGAGCGATTTCAGTTCGGTGTCAGCGCGTAGGAGAGCGACGAGGCCACGTCGTTCCAGCCGAACTGGCGCAGGTCGCTGAAGCCCTGCCGCTCCGGCACCCACAGCTGGGTTCCCGCGAAGTTGATGTGCTGGTGCAGCACTACAAACGAACGCTGCGGCCGCAGATTGGCCCAGACCTCGCTCTGGTTCGACACCGAAGACACTTTGTCGTTGATGTTCTGCAAAAACACCGCGGTACGAAAGTCGCTGATATTGCCATTGCCCGCCTGGCGTCCGCCGGGGCTGCTGGTGGTGCCTGCGCCAAAGCGCCATAGCCAACCCGAGAAGTTGATGTTCTCCCACAGGAACACCGCGCCGCCGATGGCATTGGCGATCTGTTGCGGAGATGAGGACGTGTCCAGCGTTACCGGCGGCGCCTTGGATTTCTTCGCCGGCTTGGGGTTGCCAGGGTTGTCTTCCAGGTGGCGCATGGCTTTGCCGGTCTGCGAGAACACCCGCAGCAGCTCGCCGTCGCGGGCAGCTTCGTCCAGCAGGTAGATCAGCGGTTTCCCGTCGAAGTCTTTCACCGATTCTGCTGTGGCGCGTTTGCCGTCGATGGCGACCGGCAACAGCGGAATCTTGTGGATGCAGGTCGGCGTGGCCGGCTCGCTGCGGTCATCGCCGGTGCGGCTGCCGGTCTGTTCCAGCCCGGTTTTCAGCCCCGCCAGGTAGGCGCTGCCGATCAGCGCCAGATCGGTCTGGCTGCGGTTGTCGAACAGGGATGCAAGGCTGGGGTGGATCGTCTGCGAGGGGGCTGTTGCGGCCATTGTGGTGTCTCCAAATAGCACCTGGCCGTTGAACATTGCGCTGCCGGCACGTGACCAGGCAAACCGGGCCAGCAGCGCATTTCACTGTTGACCCAGGTGAAAGTCAAGCTGGTCGATGGCGCTGAAGCCTGAATTGAATTGCTATTGATACCATAGCTACTGGTGCAGGTTTCATCTGCGCTGCAGGCATATTCTTTATAAATTACCCGCCGGCCACACCCTGGGTGTTCACATACAGGGCATAGACCGACTGGCTGGCCGCCATAAACAGGCGGTTGCGCTTTAATCCACCAAAACACAGGTTGGCGCAGCGCTCGGGCAGGGCGATGTGGCCTATCGGTGTAGCGTCGGGGGCGAACACCATCACGCCGTCGTGTTCAGGGCCGCCACCCCAGCCGGCCCACAGATTGCCGTCCACATCGCAGCGAAAGCCGTCGGGGCTGACGCCCTCTTCGCAGGTGAAGAACACGCGGTCGTTCACCAGCTGGCTGCCATTGGCCGCCAGGTCAAATACCCGGATGCGCCGGGGCGAGGCACCGGACTCCACCACATACAGCAGCCGCTCATCCGGTGAAAAGCACAGTCCATTGGGGCGCGCCACCGCATCCGTCACCACCGTGCACAGGCCAGTGGCTGGGTCGAAACGGTAAACGCAGGTGGGCAGCTCGGGTGTGGCGTCATGCCCCTCGTAGTGGCCGAGGATGCCGAAGGGTGGGTCGGTAAACCACACCGTGCCGTCGGACTTCACCACCACGTCATTGGGCGAATTCAGCGGCTTGCCATTGAAGCTGTCCACCAGCACCGTGGTGCTGCCGTCGTGCTCGGTGCGCACCACGCGGCGCCCACCGTGTTCACAGCGGACCAGCCGGCCCTGGCGGTCGCGGGTATGGCCATTGGCAAAGCGGGACGGCTGCTGAAACACGCTAACTGCGCTGGTCTGCTCCTCCCATTTCATGACGCGGTTGTTCGGGATGTCGCTCCACAAAAGATAGCGCCCATCGCCGAACCACACAGGCCCCTCGGCCCAGCGCATGCCGGTGGCCAGGCGCTCCACGGCGGCGGCATACAGACGGTAGGATTCAAAACGCGGGTCCAGCGTTTGGATGGCTGGGTCGGGGTAGTGGGGGCTGGGTTGCCACATGGGGAGCTTCCAGAAAAGCAAAGCGGCCAGTATGCCCGTGCCGCAGGCTGTCATGCCGGGTCGGGCCGGTCCCAGGGTGGCACGTCGCCCAGCATCTCCAGCAGAAAGTCGATCAACGCGCGCACTTTGGGGCTGGGAAAGCGGCTGGGCAGGTAGACGGCATACAGCGTGTCGGCATCGGCCGGACGGCCCACGGGTTGCCACTCCTCCAGCAGGTGGACCAGGCGGCCGGCGCGAAGATCGGCACCGGCGGCGTAGGTAGGAAGTACCGCCAAGCCCATGCCAGCCAGGGCCGCCACGCGCAGAGCTTCGCTGCTATTGGTGGTGAGGCCGCTTTCAAACCGCAGCGCCGATTGCACGTCCACCAGCTCTTCGTGTCCTTGCGTGGTGTGGCGAAAGCGCCATTGCGTGGGCGTATGCAGGTAGCCGAAGGTGAGGCAGCGGTGTTGGGCCAGCGCCTCCAGCGTGGTGGGTGTGCCGTGCTGCGCCAGGTAGGCCGGTGTAGCGCATAGCCGGTACAGGATGGGCGCGAGCCGCCGTGCCACCAGCCCGGGACTGGGGCTTGCGGTCAGGCGCAGCACTACGTCGAAGCCTTCTTCGGCCAGGTCCACATAGCGGTCGTTCAGGCCTACCACCACGCGCAACTGCGGGTAGCGCGCGCAGAACTGCGTCATCAGAGCCGTCAACTGCTGGTTGCCAAAGGCTGTGGAGGTGCTCAGCCGTAGCGTGCCCCGGGGCAGCGCCTGCCCGCCAGCGACTTCGGCTTCCAGCGCCTGGGCTTCCTCCAGCATGCGTTGCGCGCGTTCGTAGATGCGGTGGCCGTCGTCCGTAGGGCTCACGCTACGGGTGGTGCGGTGCAGCAGCCGGGTGCCGAGCTGGGCTTCCAGGCGGTTCACCTGTTTGCTGACGGCCGACTTGGTGCTGCCCAGGCGGCGCGCGGCACCCGAGAGGCTGCGCGTTTCGATCACACGGCTAAAGGTGGCAAGGTCTTCCAGACGGCCCATGGTTGTTCTACTTTTGGAAACTCTGATGCGCCATTGTGGTGGATTGTGTCCAAAGACACCAGTTTCTACATTAGCAGGGCGGCCTGTCTGTGGTGCCGCGAGGAGTTGACCATGGCTGTATCCAGCACTTTCTCTACGATTTCTACCTCTGGCCTGGCACCGCGCATGCAGGGGCTGGCCGACGCGAGCCTGCCGCTGACTTTCATTTTGCTGTGGAGCACGGGCTATGTGGCCGGCAAGCTGGCGCTGCCGTATGTAGGGCCGTTCACTCTGTTGGTACTGCGGTTTGGCCTGGCGGCCCTGGTATTGGGACTGGTGTCCTGGGTGGGCCGTGCACATTGGCCCCAGCGGGCGCGCGACTGGGGGCATCTGGCCGTGGTCGGTTTGCTGATGCAGGCGTTGCATTTTTCGGGTGTGTACTGCGGCCTGCGGCTGGGCTTGCCGGCCGGGGTAGCTGGTTTGCTGATCGGCATGATGCCGCTGGTCACGGCGCTGGGCGCGCATGTTTGGCTGGGTGAGCGGGTGGGTCGCCAGCAACTGCTGGGTCTCGCCGGTGGGGTACTTGGGGTGGCGCTGGTGGTGGCCGGCAAGGCGCCGGGCGGCGGTACCAGTGCGGCGGCGGTGGCTGTCACCCTGTTCGGGCTGCTGGGCCTGGTGGCTGGCACGCTATACCAAAAGCGCTTTTGCGCCGACATGGACTTGCGCAGTGGCGCCTGTGTGCAGATGGCCGTGGCCACCATCGCCGCCGCTGCGCTGGCAGGGCCTGTTGAAGGTTTTTCTGTGCACTGGCATGGTGAGCTGGTGTTTGCCGTGCTGTGGCTGGGGCTGGTGAATTCGATTGGCGCGTTCAGCCTGCTGTTTGTGATGGTGCGTCGGGGCCAAGCCGCACAGGTGGCCAGTTTGTTTTATTTGATTCCGGGCGTGACAGCGCTGCTCGGCTTTGCGCTGTTGGGCGAGCATCTATCGCCGCTGGCGTTGGCCGGGTTTGCGGTGTCAGCCTTGGCGGTGCTGGCTTGTGTGCGAGGTCGTTAGGGACGCTCTGCATAACTCCCTGCGGTCCACGGCGGTACGGACTCGGGTTTCAAATAAATTGCAAACAGCCTCTAGGGCAGTGCCTCGTTGGCCTCTATCAGCGCGCGCACCCGGCGCTGTTCTTTGGCATCAAAACGCTCGGCCAGCCAGCGGTTGACTGCGGCTTCGCGCTGCGGTGTCGAGAGTTCGGGAGCCAGCTGTATCTGGGCGACGGCCTGCTTGGCTTCGTTGACGCGGGTTTTCCAGCGGTCCCATTCGGCCTCGGCGGCTTGCAGGTTCTGGCTTTGCTGAGGGGTTAGCTCCGCGCGGCGGATCAGCGGCGGTTCGGTGACAGGGGTGGTACTGTTGTTGGACTGTGCGACTTGGATCTGTTGCGCCAGTTGCTGCTCCTCGTCGCGGTAGAAGGCGTCGGCCCACGCTGGTCCCAGTAACGCATAGCGTATGCGGTGCTGCTCGGTCAGGGCCGCCTGCCAAGTGCGCCAGTCCCGTGGGTCCACCACCTGTTGGAATGGGGTGCCCACCAACTGTACATAGCGCCGCCAGATGTCCAACACCTCGGCGGCGGCCTGTGGTCCGGCTTGGGCGCGTACCGTGGCTTCGATGTACTGTCGCAGCTGTTCCAGCGTGGTTTCGCCCAGCAGGGTCAGCAATTGGTCGAAGCGCCGTCTGAGCGCCAGGGTCGGGTGCAGCTTGCCCTGGGCGTCTAGCCCCCAGTCGCCGTCCAGCTGGGCGCCGCGCAGCGAGCTTTCCTCCGCCAGCCAGGTGACGAATTCAGCGGTGGAGCGCTCGGTTGAAGTGGTGGTTTCGGCCTCCGGGACGGGACGCGCGGCCGGGTGGCTGGCCCAGGGTGTTAGCTCTACGGCTTGGTGGGTTTTAGAGGTATTGGCGGGTTGCCACAGTAGCGCCAACAGAGCCGCAACCACCAGCCCGGCGACCAGCCAGAGCCAGCGCCCTCGATTCAAAGCCCGAGACCTTGTAAACGGTTGGCCTGGCTGCGGTAGAAGGCCTTCGGATCGGGCGAGAACAGGCCGCGCAGACCATAGCTCTGGTTTACCAGGTCAAGGTGGTTCCAGGCGTAGTTGTCTTTGAGCACAGTGCCCCAGTGGTTGGAGCAACGGCCCACCACGCCATCGTTGGCGCCGCCATTGAAGAAAGCTGAGGTCAACGCCAGCGCGTAATCCACATAGTCCAGCGCGTTGGTGAAAGATGAAGTGCCGCCCATCGAGTAGTAGTAAATGCCATTGACCTTGGCACTGCCGCTGCCGCAGCTGGTGGTGGGGGCTCCTTCCGGGTAGCTTGCGTTGAAGGTGGCGGCACCGCTGCTGGTCAGCGAACCCAGCATGGCCATTGCATTTTGCGGCAGGTTACTGTCGCCGTTGATCCAGGCCACAAACTTGGCCAGCGCAGTGACCACCGCGGCAATGGCGGTCTTGGTGACGCTATTGGTCGAGTTCACTGCGGTAGCTACATCCGATCCCTGGTGTGGCGTGCCAGCGGTGGTGACCGATGCCACCAGCTCTGGCGCGACCGAAGCCACATAGCGGGCCACCAGCCCGCCCTGGCTGTGGCCGACCAGATTGAACTTGGTATAGCCGTAGGTAGCTTGCAGGGCTTTGAGTTGCGATATCAACTGTTCGCCCCGCGTGACCGCAGAATTCACCGCCGATTGCTGGGTAACGTATACCGTGGCGCCGCTGCTGCGCAGCGATGCGGGTATGCCGTACCAAAAGGTGTTGCTGTCGCTGGCATTGAAATTCAATATGCCGTGCACCAGCACCACCGGGTAGGTGGTCTGCGTATAGGTGTCAGCCGCGCATAGAGAGGGACTGAGGAGGAGGGCGCAGAGCGCTAGCGCTATCGGAGTCTTGGTTGAAAAATGCATGGATAGTCTCTTTCTAGTTGGTGTGAGCACTGCAATAGACGCCTGGAAATTGTTTGCAGTCCATACAATTTAGAACGAACGTTCGTTGCTTTTTCAGCGGGTTATCCCGCTCTACATGTCACCTATGTGCCAATGCTGAGGCCATGTCCGGTGCGGTGGCGTAGAGCCCTTGGCGCTGCGTGGGTCAGGGCCCGCGTGAATAATGGCGCATTGTTTAGGAGCTCTCCGTTGAAATCCCCCTTTATCGCTTTAGGCTGGCGCACGCTGTGGCGTGATCTGCGCTCGGGTGAGCTGCGTTTGCTGATCGTTGCGGTGACGCTGGCCGTGGCCGCACTCAGCGCCGTGGGCTTTTTTGCCGACCGCTTGCAGGGCGGCTTGCAGCGCGATGCGCGCCAGCTGCTGGGCGGCGACGCGGTGGTGGTCAGTGACAACACCATGCCGGCTAGCTTTCTGGCCCAGGCGCAGGCCCAGGGCCTGCAGTCCGTAGGCACCCTGACCCTGGCCACGATGGCCCGGGCCGAGGACGCTCAGGGCGGCGCCAGCAAGCTGGTGGCGCTCAAATCCGTGGCCGCCGGCTACCCGCTGCGCGGCAGCCTGACGGTGGCGGACAGCGCCGATGGCCCCCTGCACACCACGCGCGACATCCCGGCGCCGGGCACGGCCTGGGTGGATGCATCCCTGCTGGAGGCGCTGGAGCTCAAGCTGGGCGACAGCCTGCTGCTGGGTGACGCCCGCCTGCGGGTGACTAAGACCATCGCCATCGAGCCCGACCGGGGCAGCGGCTTCATGTCGTTTTCACCGCGCGTGATGCTGAACGAGGCCGATCTGGCCGCTACCGGCCTGGTCCAGCCTGCCAGCCGCATCACCTACCGTTTTGCCGTGGCCGGGCCGGACCCGGCCGTGCAGCGCTATGTGGACTGGGCCACGGCCGAGGTCAAGAAGCCGGACATCCACGGCGTGCGTATCGAGTCGCTGGAAACCGGCCGCCCCGAGATGCGCCAGACGCTGGACCGCGCGAATAAATTCCTCAACCTGGTGGCCCTGCTTTCGGCCCTGCTCAGCGCGGTGGCCGTGGCCCTGGCTGCGCGCGGCTTTGCCGCCAACCATCTGGACGACTGCGCCATGTTGCGCGTGCTGGGCCAGAGCCAGCGCACCATTGCGCTGAGCTATGCCTTCGAGTTCGCGCTGGTCGGCCTTTTTGCCAGCCTGCTGGGCGTGGCCATTGGCTTTGGTGTGCACTACCTGTTCGTGTTGCTGCTGACCGGCCTGGTGGATGCCAGCCTGCCCGCTGCTACCTGGTGGCCCGCGGCCTTGGGGCTGGGCATGGGCATGACCCTGCTGTTCGCCTTTGGCCTGCCACCTGTGCTGCAGCTGGCCTCGGTGCCGCCGCTGCGGGTGATACGTCGCGATGTGGGCGGGCTCAAGCCGGCTTCCGTGGGCGTGCTGGGCCTGGGCGTGCTGGGCTTTGCCGCGCTGCTGCTGGCGGCCAGCAGCGACATCACCCTGGGTCTGATCGCCTTGGGTGGTTTTGCGGGCGCGGTGCTGGTGTTTGCCGGCCTGGGTTGGGTGGCGGTGAAGCTGCTGCGCCGCAGTGTGAACGAGGCCACCGCGCCGCGCTGGCTGGTACTGGCCACGCGGCAGGTGTCGGCCCGCCCGGCCTACGCCGTGGTGCAGGTCAGCGCGCTGGCGGTGGGCCTGCTGGCCCTGGTGCTGCTGGTGCTGCTGCGCACCGACCTGATCCAGAGCTGGCGCAAGGCCACGCCGCCAGATGCGCCGAATCGCTTCGTCATCAACATCATGCCTGACCAGGCTGCCGATTTCCGCAAGAACCTGAATGATGCCGGGGTGAAGGATTACGACTGGTTCCCCATGTTCCGTGGCCGCCTGGTGGCCATTAACGGCAAGCCCGTCAGCCCGGACGACTACGTGGAAGACCGCGCCAAGCGCCTGGTGGACCGTGAATTCAACCTGTCTAACACGGCTGAACGGCCAGCCCATAACCCCCTGGCTGCCGGCAACTGGGCAGACCAGGAAGCCGGCGCCATCAGCGTGGAGGAGGGCATTGCCAAGACCCTGGGCCTGCACCTGGGCGACACCCTGCGCTTCGACATTGGCGGCCAGCCCAGCGAGGCCAAGATCACCTCGCTGCGCAAGGTGGACTGGGGCTCCATGCGCGCTAACTTCTTCGTGATCTACCCGCTGGCGCAGATGCCGCCAGACATCCCCGTCACCTACCTCGCGGCCTTCAAGGCGCCCACCGCCAAGGGTTTTGACAACCAGCTGGTGCGCCAGTTTCCCAATATCACGGCGGTGGACCTGAGTATCACGCTGGGCCAGCTGCAGCGCGTGCTGGACCAGGTGGTGCGTGCGGTGGAGTTCCTGTTCGGCTTCACCCTGGCCGCCGGCCTGGTGGTGCTGTTTGCCGCCATCACCGCCACCCGCGAGGAGCGCGCCCGCGAGTTCGCCATCATGCGCGCGCTGGGTGCGCCTAGCAGCCTGCTGCGCCAGGTGCAGCGGGCCGAGCTGGCCGGCGTGGGCCTGCTGGCCGGCTTCCTGGCCAGCCTGGTCGCCGTGGCCGTGGGCTGGGCCCTGAGCCGCTACGTGTTCGACTTCGCCTGGAGCGGCTCGCTGTGGGTGCCCTTGTTCGGCGCGCTGGCCGGCGCTGTGCTGGCCCTGGCGGCGGGCTGGTGGGGCCTGCGAGACGTGTTGCGCCGGCCGGTGGTGGAGACGCTGCGCCGGGCGGCGGCATAGTTGCTATATATTTAGTAGCTGCTAGCGCAGGTTCTACCTGCGCTAGCGCCTGATTTCTTATAAATCTACAGCGGCGCGGCAAACTGCCAGGCTTTGGCCAGGCAGGTGTCCACCACGTCCAGTGCATGGCGGCAGCGTTCGGCGCTGGAGCCGGTGAGCTCTACCCAGGGCACGCTTTGCTCGGCCAGCATGCTGCGGAAGCGGCCGGTCATCCACTGGCGCAGGTGGGCGCCGTCGCGCAGGCCGTCGTCTTCAAAGGCCACGCCAGCGTCGCTGGTCAGCAGGTAGACGGTGCGCGGTGGCATGGCCTGGGCGATGGCGGCCACGCTGGCGCTGGGCCGGCCTATGTAGCGTTCATGCCAGAGGCGGGTGGTGAAGGCGTCGGTGTCGCAGACCAGCACCGGGCTGCCATGGCGGGCGGCCTGTTCTTCCTGGCGGCATTGCTCGGCTGCGACGTGGCTGAAGTCGCTGGACTGCCAGGCGATGTCGGCCACACCGGCCGATGGATTGCGTGCCCGTGCCAGGGCCAACAGGTTCACGCTGTATTCGCGGCCGTACTCGGCCACCCAGGCCGTGCGCGCCCACACGCCACCGCGCTGGCGCAGGCTGGCGGCCAGGTCTTGTGACAAGGTGG
This sequence comes from Rhodoferax sp. GW821-FHT07F03, assembly GCF_059418745.1. Taxonomy (NCBI): domain Bacteria; kingdom Pseudomonadati; phylum Pseudomonadota; class Betaproteobacteria; order Burkholderiales; family Comamonadaceae; genus Rhodoferax; species Rhodoferax sp. GW821-FHT07F03. The sequence goes on along the minus strand of NZ_JBWKQM010000011.1, from coordinate 168,751 downwards.
TGGTGCCGGTGGATTCGGCCCCCAAGACCACCACGCGCAGGGCCAGCCCGGCCTACACGGCGGGCGGCAACATGTCCCACTGTGCGGCCGGGTCGGCGCGTGCGGCGGTGCCCGAGACGGGGTAGAGCGCGCGGGCCTGGTCCAGGCAAATATGGGTGCAGGCTTGGGCACCGCTGAACTGCCGTGCCAGCTCGTCGCCATAACGCTCGGAGGTGAATACTGCGTCCACCGGCACGGCAGGTGTTGCTCCGCTGCCGAATGTGCGGTCCGCCTCCTGCACGGCCCGGCGCATGATGGCCACGTGGGCCGCCCAGATGGCCGGGCTGGTGTAGTCCACCGGTACATCGTCCAGCGCGCCGACGATGCGCACATGGGGTGCGTTTGCAAAGGTTTCGCGCAGCCAGCTTACGCGCTGGGCGATGCTGATCGACTCCACGCTGGAGCCCAGAACGCCCACGGTGACATGTTGGCAGTGCGCCGCTGCCGTGCGTATGAGGTACACGTGGCCCAGGTGCGGCGGGTAGAACTTGCCTATCACCAGGCCGTGTTGGTAGTCCATGCGGCTCATGCGTAGGCCTTGGTGGTCGCCGGGCGAGGGGTCTGGCCGCGCCAGTTCCACCAGCCGCGCAGGCAGATCAGCAAGAACACCACGGACAGGCCCGAGATCAGTGGCAGCTCGCGGCTCCAGTACAGTGGGATGGAGATCAGGTCCACCGCAATCCACCAGGCCCAGCTGGAGGTGTGGCGCCGATTCAACTGCCACTGCGCACACAGGCTGAGCGCGGTGATCAATGCGTCAATGGGCGGTGCCGCGCCCTTGAGCCACAACAGCACCTGCCACAAAAGCAACGTCGTGGCGGCTGCTACCGCCAGCAGCAGCAACTGCTCGCGCAGGCTGGTGCCGACAAACGGGGAGCCGTGCGGCGTGTGCTGGGGGCGCAACCATTGCCAACAACCTTGTGCCGACAGCACGATAAACACGATTTGTAGCGAGGCGTCGGCAAACAGGCGTTGCTGCAAGAACACCAGGCCGAGGATTGCGCTGCTGAGAATGCCCACCGGGAAGTTCCAGATATGCGCCCGCGCCGTCAGCCATACGCACAGCACGCCCGTAATGAACCCCAAGATGTCGCCAAAGGACATGGGCATGCCGGCGAGGGAGAAAAGAGGCTGGGTCAGTGGCGCAAGAAAGTCCATGGGTGGCGTGAAAGTAGGGCGGCCCTGGATGATAGCCGTGCCTTTTCAGTCACCTGATTGCTATGCTGTTGATAGCGCCTTGCGCAGGTATTTATTGCGCTAGTGCCCTATTTCATACATGCAGAAAATGGCAGCCGAGATATCTCAGATGCGTCGGGCTTCAGCCCGCGTGCCACAGTGCGAGGTTGGACAACAGAATCACCAGGCCCGAGGTGTTGATCAAAATTCCAGCGGTGGTTTTCAACTCTTTCATGGTGCTTTCTCCTGTGGGGTGGTGAGGGGATGTCTAGGTTGAAATGGTAGGGAGAGCCTGGTTATCTGTAAAGTCAATCAAATGTATATCATCGATAGTTTTTTGAAATATGGATGCAATAGCCCGGGTGGTCGAAAATACCCGCCATGGCTTGGCCCCGCACCGCGGCGCTACGCTGCATTTTTAATAGCTGCCAGCGCATGATTTATCTGCGCCGTGGCCCTTTTTTGTTCTGAGTCCATGCAAATCCAAGAAAAGCCACCCGCCGCCACCCCGTTTGAATGGATTGGCGGCGAAGAGCGGGTCAAAGCGCTGACCGAGCGCTTCTATGACCTGATGGACCTGGAGCCCGGCTATGCCGCGTTGCGTGCCTCGCACGGCTCCACCTTGGACAACGCGCGGCAGCGGCTGTTTATGTTCTTGTGTGGCTGGCTGGGCGGGCCGCAGTACTACACCGAGCAGTTTGGCCACCCGCGGCTGCGCGCGCGGCACATGCCGTTCAAGATCGGCATCCTGGAGCGCGACCAGTGGCTGGCCTGCATGGACCAGGCCATGGGCGAGACGGGGGTGGACGAGGCCTCGCGCGCCCGCCTGCGCGACAGCTTTTTCCAGACCGCCGATTGGATGCGCAACCAGGGCGTGTGAAGCCGGTAGGTTGCAGATACGCAGCTGTTTTATTTCTTTCCGCCACCGTTGCCTCCATTGCCTCCATTGCCGCTACCGCCGGCATTGCCATGTCCACCCGCGTTACCGCTCTTGCCTGAGCCAGACCCTTGGCCTGCGCCATTGTCCAGCCCGATGTCCTCGGTCTTGGCCTTGGCATGGAGGCTGGCGTGTTGGCCACTCTTGTTGGCATGCGAGTTGCCCATTACCGAGCCCAGCGTCGTCCCCATGCTGTGGGCGATATTGCCCCAGCCCATGCCGTCGGCTCTTTGCGTCAGCACGCCGTTCAGCGCGGTGGACAGCTGCAGGGGCGTGGGGTTGCTAATGCCGTCCTTGGCCAGCTGTGCCTTGGCGAGCGACAGGGCGATACGGACATTGCCGTAGCCCAGCTTGCCGGTCGCCGGGGTCAGACTGGCTGACGGAGCCATGGCGTTGGGGCCGCTCGGGCTGGGCTCCAGGGTGATGAGGTTACCGGTGCGCAAGCCAGACACCAGCGACTGGGCGTTTTCCGGCGAGCCGGCGAAGATGCTGAAGCTGGCCACCAACTGGGTGTCTGCCGTACTGGCATGGGTGGTGACGGTCGTACCCGTGGCTGCAGATGCCAGCAGCAAGCTGCCGCCAAGGAGTGTGGCGCTGGCGATGGCTAGGCGGGCGATGTTTTGGGGGATCGACATGGTGAGACCTCACTTCGTGGGATGGATACAGCTGTGCTTTGCCCCAGGGGCGCAAGCTTCATATTAAGAGTTTTGGCAAGGTGGTGCAGTAGCTCGCGGCTTTGTCTTACATGCCCGCCGACGTAGTGCTGCCGGTCGGCAGCGGATGCTGGCCCGCTCTATGATGGCGCCCACCATGCCTATTGCGTCCCTTCGTCCATCCCTCGTGTCTGCCGTGCTGCTCGCCTCCCTGCTGGCTGGATGTGCCACCTCACCTGTTGCGCCCTTTGCCCCTGCGGCACCGGCGCTGGCCACTGAGGTGACCCTGCCTCTTGTAAGTGCCTGGTACGAGGGCGGCCTGGTGCAGTACATCAGCACCGATGTGTCGGATGCCGCCATGGCCCGGGCCAAGGATATGAATTTCGTGCCCGGGTTGGCCCTGGCCTTGAAGCCCGGCCAGCCCTCGCTGGTGGAGCGCATCTACGTGTTCCCCGACGGTAGCCAGCGCAATGTGCTGCCGTCCATGCCCGATCCGGTGGGCTATGCCAGTACCGATAAGTCGTACTCGCCGCTCTGGCATTTGCACGCCGTAGCTTGGCAGGCCGGGCGCACGCACCGCGAGCTGCGCTCGGAAGAGCAGATATTGGATGCGGTGGAGCGTGGCGATGTCACGCTCACCCCTTTGCGGATTGTGGCCAACTGCCCGGTGGTCTACTCGGCCAAAGGTGGTTTGTTGCCCGGGACCCGGCTGGGTTATCGCCCGCCCAGCCCTTGAACTACTTATAGAAACGGAGACCTATGACCCAAGCACTTTTAACCCCCTTGTCCGGCCCCATCCGTGCGGCCGTTATTGGCTATGGCCTGGCCGGCAAGGTTTTCCATGCACCGCTGATTGCCGGCGTGCCGGGGCTGGAGCTGGCCTGCATCTGTTCCAGCCGGCCCGAGCAGGTGCTGGCCGACTGGCCGGGCGTCAAGGTGGTGCCCACGCCCGAGGCGGCGTTTGCCGACCCGGACATCGACCTGGTGGTCATCGCCACCAGTAACACCAGCCACCACCCGCTGGCGCGCGCTGCGTTGCTGGCGGGCAAGCATGTGGTGGTGGACAAGCCCTGCACCGTGACCCTGGCGGAAACCGAGGACCTGCTGGCCGTGGCGGCGCAGCAGCAGCGCGTGCTGACGGTCTACCAGAACCGGCGTTTTGACGGCGACTTCCTGCTGCTGCAGCAGGTGTTGGCCGGCGGCCAGCTGGGGCGGATCACGCATTTCGAATCGCACTTTGACCGCTTCCGCCATGTAGTGCCCGGCAAATGGCGCGAGCAGAACATTCCCGGCTCCGACCTCTGGCTGGACCTGGGCGCCCACCTAGTGGACCAGGCGCTGCAGTTGTTTGGCGTGCCCGACGATATCTCGCTGGATGTGGCGCGCCAGCGCGAGCACACCGAGACGAACGACTACTTCCATGCCCAGTTACGCTACGAGTCTGTGCACCCGGGCCTGCGCGTGGTGCTGCACGCCAGTTCCTGCGTCACCACGCCCGGGCCGCGTTTTGCCGTGCATGGCACCGGCGGCTCGTTTACCAAGTTCGGCCTGGACCCGCAGGAAGATGCGCTGAAGGCCGGTGGTCGCCCCCAGCTGGAGCTGCTGGGTGACTGGGGCTTTGACCGCCTTCCCGGCCAACTGACGCGCCATCTGGACGGCGAAGAGGTGGGCGAGACCACACCCGACGTGGCAGGCAACTACCTGCTGTACTACGCTGGTTTGCGCGACTATCTGAGCGGCGCCACCGGCAGTGCGCCTGTGACGCCTCGCCAGGTGTTCCAGGTCATGGCCATGCTGGGCAAGGGCGAGCAGAGTGCGGCCAGCGGCAGCTTTGTGGCGACAGCGGATTTGCGTTAAGTCTCGATACTGGTGATGCCAATCACGATGCTGGCGAAGAAGCCGGCATGGGCATCGCCGCTCATGCTCAGGGTTTCGCAGGCTGGTGCCAGGAGGTGGATCTGCGTGGCCTCACCGGCCGCCGGAGGAAAGTGCAGCTGGGTGCTGGCCGAAGTCAGGGTGCGCGACGAAGGCACGGTATTGGGCAGCAGCACCTGCATGTGCAATTGCTGTTGCGTCGGGTTGCTGCCCGGGTACAAGGTCTTGAATGTGACCTTGCCGGCCGCCGTAGTGCACTGCACGCCCTGCAGCGCGCTGGTGGCTTCGGCCGCGTCGTCACTGCTGCCGTGGCGCAAATACACCTCCGCGCCGCTGATGGCCGTGCCGTGGTTGTCCAGGTCGATCAGCTGCATTGCCAGCGTGACGGGAATGCCCTTGCGGCCCTCTGTGATGTCCCAGCGCTGCAGTGCCCGGTCGTCCAGAATGTTCAACAGGGAGGACGGGCCGGCGGATTCTGTGGCCGTTAATACCACCATAGGCGGTGTGGGCGCTGCATTGGTCGCCGCCGTGTACATGCTGGCCTGGACGGGCTCCGGGGTGGTGAAGAGCATGTTGGTATGGGTGGTTTTGTTAAATGGGAATATATCCCATTTTTAAAGAAAATCAAAATATCCAGTGATTGCAAGCAATTGCCATGCAAGTAGCACCTCACTGAAAAACATCCGACAAACCATGGACTTTTGGGCATCGACATAAAATGCCCAGCCACCGCATATCCTTCCATCGCTTGTAGCTACAAAATGCGTAGCGGCATGGCGAGTCGCCATCCCCTTACCATGAAACGCCCGCGCTTTCTCCCCGATAACTTCACCTTGTGCCTGCTGGCGACCGTGACACTGGCCAGCCTCTGGCCGGCCCAAGGCGCGGTGGCCCAGGGATTCGAGATGTTGACGACTGCGGCCATTGCGCTGCTGTTCTCTCTGCACGGTGCCAAGCTGTCGCGCGCCGCCGTCGTTGCCGGGCTGAGCCATTGGCGCCTGCATTTACTGGTGCTGACCTGCACATTTGCGCTGTTCCCGGTACTGGGCCTGCTGCTCAAGCCGGCCTTCTCCACCATGCTGACGCCGGACCTGGCGGTGGGTATGCTGTTTTTATGCACCTTGCCGGCCACGGTGCAGTCCGCCATTGCCTTTACCGCCATGGCGCGCGGCAATGTGTCGGCGGCCGTCTGCAGCGCCTCGGCGTCCAGCCTAATAGGGGTGTTCATCACGCCGCTGCTGGTCGGCTGGCTGGTGGTGCCGGGCGGGGTGTCGGGTTCGGGTGAGCTGGAGGCCGTGGGCCGCATTATGTTGCAGCTGATGCTGCCTTTTGTGGCCGGGCAACTGCTGCAGCCCTGGGTAGGCGGTTTTGTGAAAAAGCACGCTGCCGGGCTGAAGTTTGTCGACCAAGGCTCCATCCTGCTGGTGGTCTATACCGCCTTCAGCGCGGCCGTGATCGAGGGCCTGTGGAAGCAGGTGCCTTTGCCCATTCTGCTGGGCCTGGTGGCCGCCTGTTGCCTGCTGCTGTCGCTGTCACTGTCACTGTCCACGTGGTCCAGCCGCATGCTGGGCTTCAGCACCGAAGACGAGGTGACGATCGTGTTCTGCGGCTCCAAGAAAAGCCTGGCCAGCGGTGTGCCCATGGCCAAGGTGCTGTTTGCCGCACACACCGTGGGCGTGATGCTGCTGCCTTTGATGTTGTTCCACCAGATCCAGTTGATGGTTTGCGCAGTATTGGCGCAGCGTTACGCCAAGAGAGCCGCATGAGAAACCCTTTGAATACCATTCGCCCCGACATCCGGGCCATGCATTCCTACCTGGTGCAAGACGCCTCCGGCATGGTCAAGCTCGACGCCATGGAGAACCCGCACCGCCTGTCGCCCGCCCTGCAGGCCGAACTCGGCGAGCGCCTGGGCGCTGTCCCGCTGAACCGCTACCCCGATGGTCGGGTGGACTATCTGCGCCAGGTGCTGGCTGCCCACACCGGCCTGCCCGAGGGCTACGGCCTGTTGCTGGGTAACGGCTCGGATGAGCTGATTTCCCTGCTGTCTATCGCCTGCGACCAGCCGGGCGCCAAGGTGCTGGCTCCGTTACCTGGCTTTGTGATGTACGCCATGAGCGCCCAGTTGCAAGGCCTGGAATTCGTCGGCGTGCCGCTGACAGCCGACTTCGAGCTGGATATGCCTGCCATGCTGGCCGCCATCGACACGCACCAGCCGGCCATCATTTATCTGGCCTATCCGAACAACCCTAGCGCCAATCTTTGGGACGAGGCCGCCATGGCGCAGATCATCGAGGCCGCGCCCGGCCTGGTGGTGATCGATGAGGCCTACCAACCGTTTTCCAGCAAAAGCTATCTGGACGTGATCCGCCGCAACCCGGCGCGCCACAGCCACGTGCTGCTGATGCGTACGCTAAGCAAGTTCGGCCTGGCCGGTGTGCGCCTGGGGTACCTGGTGGGCCCACAGGCGCTGGTGACCGAAATCGACAAGGTGCGGCCGCCCTACAACGTCAGCCTGCTGAATTGCGAGTGTGCCTTGTTCGCCTTCGAGCACACCGAGGTGTTTGCGGCGCAGGCGCAGGATATTCGTACGCAGCGTGCTATTCTTTTCGCAGCGTTGGGCGTTTTGCCCGGCGTCAAGGTCTGGCCCAGCGAGGCGAATATGCTGCTGCTGCGCGTCCCCGATGCCGCTAAAACCTTTGACGCCATGAAGGCCCAGGGCGTGCTGGTCAAGAACGTTTCTAAAATGCACCCATTGCTGGCCAATTGTTTGCGCTTCACGGTGGGTACCGCCGAAGAGAACGAACGCTTGTTGGCAGCCTTTCAAAAATCCCTATGACTACCCCCACCGCACCTGTTTTGCAACGCACCGCCGAAGTCACCCGCAACACGGCCGAAACCAAAATCACCGTCAAGCTGAACCTCGACGGCACCGGCAAGGCATCGCTCAGCACCGGCATCGGCTTCTTCGACCACATGCTGGATCAGATCGCCCGCCACGGCCTGATCGACCTGGACATCGCCTGCGTGGGCGACCTGCACATCGACGGCCACCACACGGTGGAAGACGTGGGCATCACCCTGGGTCAGGCCGTGCACAAGGCGGTCGGCGACAAAAAGGGCATCCGCCGTTACGGCCACGCATACGTGCCGCTGGACGAGGCACTGAGCCGTGTGGTCATCGACTTCTCGGGTCGGCCTGGCCTGGAAATGCATGTGCCGTTCACCAGCGGCATGATCGGCACGTTCGACAGCCAGCTCACCTACGAGTTTTTCCAGGGCTTTGCGAACCACGCATTTGTGACCCTGCACATCGACAATCTGAAGGGCGTGAACGCCCACCACCAAGCGGAAACTGTGTTCAAGGCCTTTGCCCGCGCGCTGCGCTCGGCACTGGAGCTAGACCCGCGTTCCGTGGGCATGATCCCGTCCACCAAGGGCTCTTTGTAAATTTAAAAGTAGAATCGGCTTCTACCGCACATTCCTTCTGCGCAAGCAGCTATGACATTGATAGCAAATAAAACGGTTGCCGTGGTTGACTACGGCATGGGCAACCTGTTCTCCGTCTCCCAGGCCGTGATGCACGTGGCGGCCGCCAGTGGCTACCAGGTGGTGGTTACCTCCAAACCGGAAGAGGTTTTCGCCGCTGAGCGTGTGGTCCTGCCCGGCCAGGGCGCGATGCGCGACTGCATGCGCGAGCTGCATGATTCAGGCCTGAAGGAAGCCGTGTTGGACGCCGCTCGCAACAAGCCGCTGATGGGCGTGTGCGTGGGCATGCAAATGCTGCTGGACCATAGCGAAGAACAAGACACTCCCGGCCTGGGTTTGATACCCGGGCGCGTGTTGCGCTTTGACTTGGCCGGCCGCCTGCAGGCCGATGGCAGCCGCTTCAAGGTGCCGCAAATGGGCTGGAACCAGGTACAGCAGCAAAGCCCTGGTAGCAAGCGCCACCCAGTTTGGGGCGAAGTACCGGACAATAGCTACTTCTACTTTGTCCACAGTTTTTATGTTAAACCGTCGGATGCGCACCACAGCGCAGGCCTGGCGGAGTATGGCGAGCCGTTCACTGCGGCCGTCGCACGTGATAATATTTTCGCAACCCAATTCCACCCAGAGAAAAGTGCTGAGCACGGCTTAGCGCTGTACCGCAACTTCCTGCACTGGGTCCCTTAATCTCTCTTTCTCCACTTGCTGTTCACGGCACCATGCTTCTCATTCCTGCGATAGATCTGAAAGACGGCCATTGCGTGCGCCTCAAACAAGGCGACATGGACCAAACCACCACATTCGGCGAAGACCCCGCCGCAATGGCCCGTAGCTGGGTGGACAAGGGCGCCCGGCGCCTGCACCTGGTGGATCTGAATGGCGCGTTCGCGGGCAAGCCCAAGAACGAAATGGCCATACGCAAGATTCTGAAAGAAGTGGGTGGCGAGATTGACGTGCAGTTGGGTGGCGGTATCCGTGACCTGGACACCATCGAGCGCTACCTGGACGCGGGCCTGCGCTACGTCATCATCGGCACGGCCGCGGTCAAGAACCCCGGTTTCCTGCAGGACGCCTGCACCGCGTTCGGCGGCCACATCATCGTGGGCCTGGACGCAAAGGATGGCAAGGTTGCTACCGACGGCTGGAGCAAGCTCACCGGCCACGAGGTCGTGGACCTGGCCAAGAAGTTCCAGGACTACGGCGTCGAATCCTTCATCTACACCGATATCGGCCGCGACGGCATGCTGACCGGCATCAACATCGATGCCACGGTCAAGTTGGCCCAGGCTTTGAACACGCCCGTGATCGCATCCGGTGGCCTGAGCAACATCGCTGACATCGAACGTCTGTGCGAAGTCGAAGACGAAGGCATTGAAGGCGTGATCTGTGGCCGCGCCATCTACACCGGCGACCTGGATTTCGCATCTGCCCAAGAGCGCGCCGACACCTTCTACGGCGATGTCTGATCTGCAGATCAGCGCCGAGACCTTCCACAACCAGCCCTGCCTACGTCTGCGCCACAGCAGTGGCGACAGCGTGCTGGTCGCCTTGCACGGTGCGCACGTGCTGTCGTGGACCAGTGGTGGCGTAGAGCGCCTGTACCTCAGCCCGCGTTCGGTGTTCGATGGCAAAACCGCCATCCGTGGTGGTGTGCCCGTGTGCTTCCCCCAGTTCAATATGCGCGGCCCGCTGCCCAAGCACGGCTTTGCCCGCAACACATCCTGGACGCCTGTTGCACAGACCGTGGACGCTCTGGAGTTCGAGCTGCACAGCGATGCGGACACGCTGGCCATCTGGCCGCATGCCTTCCGTGCCACGCTGCGCATCGATCTGGCACCGGGCGTGGTGGAGTTCGGCTTTAGCTTGCAGAACCTGGGCAACACGCCGCTGGACTTTGCCCTGGCCCTGCATACCTACCTCAACGTGCAGGACCTGGCAGGTTTGCGTCTGCACGGCCTGGCCGCCCAGCCCTACTGGGACGATGTGGCAAAGACCAATCGGCTGGAGCCAGGGGTGGTCAGTTTCGACGGCGAGGTGGACCGCGTTTACCAAACCCCGGCAGAACCTCTGGTGCTGCTGGACGGCGCGCAGCAGCTGCGCATCGCCCAGAGTGAAAACCTGGGTGACACCGTGGTCTGGAACCCCGGTGCTGCCAAGTGCGCCACTATGGCCGATATGCCCGCCGAGGGTTATCTACACATGGTGTGCGTAGAGGCTGCCGAGGTCAACACGCCGGTGCAGCTGGAGCCTGGTGCCGAGTGGGCCGGCTGGCAACGCCTAAGCCTCGATTAACCTGTTTTTGTTGTTCTGTTGGAGTCGCCATGCTGGCCAAACGCATCATCCCTTGCCTGGACGTGACCGGCGGCCGCGTCGTTAAAGGCGTCAATTTCGTGGAGCTGCGCGATGCCGGGGACCCGGTGGAAATCGCCGCGCGCTACAACGAACAGGGCGCGGATGAATTGACTTTTTTGGATATCACCGCCACCAGCGACGGCCGCGATTTGATACTGCACATCATCGAGGCCGTGGCTTCACAAGTCTTCATCCCCTTGACCGTGGGCGGCGGCGTGCGCACCGTGGAAGATGTGCGCCGGCTGCTGAATTCCGGTGCCGACAAGGTCAGCTTCAACTCTGCTGCCATCAGCAACCCGGATGTGATCGACGCGGCCTCGGCCAAGTACGGCGCCCAGGCCATCGTGGTGGCCATTGACGCCAAGCGCCGCAGCGCCGAGGACGCGGCCATCCGCGGCCCGGGCTGGGACGTGTACAGCCATGGCGGCCGCAAGAACATCGGCCTAGACGCCGTGGCCTGGGCCGCCGAGATGGCGCGCCGCGGCGCTGGCGAAATCCTGCTCACCAGCATGGACCGCGACGGCACCAAGTCCGGTTTCGACCTGGCCTTGACGCGTGCCGTGGCCGACGCAGTCAGCGTGCCGGTGATCGCCTCTGGCGGCGTGGGCAACCTGGACCATCTGGCCGACGGCGTGAGCCTGGGCGGTGCCGATGCCGTGCTGGCCGCCAGCATCTTCCACTACGGCGAATACACCGTAGGCCAGGCCAAGGCGCGCATGGCGGAGCGCGGAATTCCAGTGCGGATTTCTTAAACAAAAGAGCCGCTGGCGCAGGTAATAGCTGCGTTGTAAGCTGCGTTGTAAGCTGCGTTTATGATAGCAATTCCCGTGTGGAAACTGCTCGGATGCGGCTTGGGCTTGAGTGTTCTCGGTCGCTCGCGGATGCCGTGTGCCGGCCAGCTGTATCCCTTCAATTGATGCCTTGCCTGCGCTGACGCCAGGTATTCCAAAAAACCGCTTTTCGTTGAGGCCCGTGGCGTAGGGCGCTCATGCCCGTCAATTGTCCTTGTGCACCAAGATCTGTTTGGGGTGCATGCATGAACTCTCCTTGCTTACATACCTTGGTGATGGTCCATGCATCTTTCTAGGGATGAAAGATTACCAAATAATACAAACACAAACAATAATGATTCGTATTTAAAATACACTACGTGTCCAGGTGATAAACCACTTATTGGACAGACATGGAACAAATACAGCGTCAGGACGCATTGGTACAGGCAGGCGAGCTCGGGGCCGTACTCATTGCAAATCGGAACTTGTTGATCAATGTTGCAAACGCCATCACGGCTTGCCGTTGCCGTGCCGAGGACGTGGTGCACGATGTTTTCATCAAGATAGCGGAGGCGGCGCCCCCCGAATCTTTGCGCCAGCCTTTGGCCTATTTGATCCGCGTGGTGCGCAACCTGGCCATAGACCACTACCGGCGTCGCACATTCGAGTGCTACCACTACATCGACGCGGAGGATGGTTTGGAGGTGCCGTGTCCGGCTGCGGGGCCGGAAGCAATAGCCATGCACCGCGATTTGCTACGGCAGGTTTCCAAGGCCCTGGACCGCTTTCCGCAGCGTACCCGCAAGGCCTTTGAAATGGTGCGTATTGACGAGCATTCGCTCAAAGACGCGGCCGCAGAGTTGGGTGTATCCCAGACCTTGGTGCACTTCATGGTGCGTGAAGTCACCGAGCATTGCCAGGCCTGTGTGCTGGGCATGCCGTCGCCAGACCGTGCCAGCCGGGACGGTGTAAAAAAATCGCGCAGCCGTTCGTCTACCCAACATACCGCGGCCGATGTGGCCGAGCAGGTTTAGAAAGAACGAACATGGGTTTTGACAGCAAAGACACGAATTTCCGCGTGGTGGTCAACCACGAAGAGCAGTATTCCATCTGGCCAGACTACAAGGATTTGCCAGCGGGGTGGCAAGACACCGGCTTTGCCGGCAACAAGCAGGATTGCCTGGCCCGTATCGAGCAGGTGTGGGTGGACATGCGTCCTTTGAGTCTGCGCCAGCATCTGGCAGCCCAAGGCCAGGCCTAAGTGCCCATGCAGTTGCTGTGCTTCCCCTGTGCTGGGGCGGGCGCCAGCATGTACGCGCCCTGGTGCCATAACCCGCCAGCGGGTCTGGACATCCGACCGGTGGAGTTGCCTGGCCGTGGAAGCCGCATGGGCGAGCCTTTTGCGCAGAGTCTGGATGCCTTGGCGGAGCAACTGGCGCTGGAGTTGTGTGGGCAGGTAGCGCCACCCTACGCACTATTCGGTCACAGCATGGGTGGGTTGGTCGCCTATGCGCTGGCCCATGCATTGGTCGGCATGGGAGCCGTTGCTCCGGTCGCTCTGTGTATTTCCGGGACTGCCGCGCCTGGCTGGCGAGACGTGCATCGTTACCGTGCCTTGCGGGAGCCAGCACAGCTGAAAGATGAATTGCGCCACTTGAACGGCATGCCAGAGGAATTGCTGGACAACCAGGAACTCATGGATCTGGTGCTGCCCGTACTGGCGGCGGACTTCCGTTTGTGTGCCGATTGGAAAGATGCTCCTCGCAGGCCGTTGGCCTGCCCAATCCATGTGTTTGGCGGCAAGAGCGATCCCTGTGTGAGCGAGTCTGCGCTGGCCGCCTGGGAGCAACTGACCGTGGGGCACTTCAGCCTGGAGATGTTCGACGGTGACCATTTTTACCTGCGTCGGTATCAACGCGTTTTGCTGCAAAGGCTGCAAACCTGCGTGCTGCACCGTGTAGCGGAGGGGGTGTGATGGAGGTGGTGGAGGTGGTGGAGCGCGGCTATGTTCTGGGGGATGCTCAAACTGCATTCCAGGGGCGGGTGCGTTGCTGGCCGGTATATGTGCGTCTGGGTTGTGAGCCGGATGCGACGGTGCTGCGCATGCTTGCACCCTCCGAGCACCAGGAGTTGCAGCGCCTGCAGCAGCGCAATGACCGCGCGCGCTATGCGTGTGCACGGGCTGCCTTGCGCCAGGTGTTGGCGCAGGAATATGGCTGCGCTCCCATGCAAGAAATTGTGCGAACGCCATTTGGAAAGCCCGTGCTGCAGGGCATCCGAGGGCTGGATTTCAATCTGTCGCATACAGGCGCCTGGGGTCTGATTGCCGTGACCCAGGCCGGGCAGGTTGGGGTAGACGTTGAAGAAAGAGCGCCGATGGCGACAGACGGCCTGGCCGAATACATCTGCACGCCTTTGGAGAGAGTTCGCTTGGCGAGCCTGGAGCCAGCGGCCCAGCATGCGGAACTGCTACGCCTGTGGGTCGGCAAGGAGGCCGCCCTCAAAGCTGTGGGCGTAGGCATTGCGGGTGAGCACATGCCTTTGCTATCCCTGTTGGCGAGCGGGTGCGTGCAGAGCCAGGTCGTGCTGCCTTTTGATGCCAACCGGATCCGGGTGGAAATGCTGCCCTTCTTTGATGGCTACTGCGCTGCCGTGGCCCTGTCTTCCACTTATTTGAAGGATTCATCTGAAGATGCAAGTACCAGTAATTGAAACGTTTGAGCTGCGTATTGAAGCCGGTTTCCCGATGCGTGTCAGTCCCATGCAGCCCGGCCTTACTTTGGCGGACGCACAGCCACAGTTGCAAGATGTGGTGAGCCAGCACCTGCAGCAAGTGGGTGGGGTTTTGTTCAGCGGCTTCGAGGTGGGCGGTCCCGAGGCTTTTCGCGCTTTTGCGGCGTCGTTTGGGCATCCGTTGCTGAACTACGAGTTTGGCTCCACGCCCCGCAGCAAGGTGCATGGCGGCGTGTATACCTCGACGGAGTATCCCGCGCACCAGCATATTCCCCTGCACAACGAGCAGGCCTACACCCGCGAATGGCCCATGAAGATATGGTTCCACTGCGACCTCGCAGCCCAGGAGGGAGGGCAGACTCCGATTGCTGACAGCCGTGCGGTCTACCGCGCCATGGACCCGGACATCCGCCAGCGCTTCGCGGAAAAAGGTTTGATGTACGTGCGCAACTACGGCAACGGTCTGGACTTGCCATGGCAGCGGGTATTCAACACCGATAGCCGGGCAGAGGTGGAGGCCTATTGCGCCAAACAGCACATCGCATTTGAATGGACCGACGACGGTGAGTTGCGCACCCGCCAGCGTTGCCAGGGGGTGGCCCGGCATCCGGTGACAGGGGATGCTGTGTGGTTCAACCAGGCGCATCTATTCCATATCTCCGCATTGGAGCCCGATACGCGTGAGGTGCTGGTGGACAGCGTGGGCGAGGAGAACCTGCCGCGCAACGTGTATTACGGCGATGGCAGTCCGATTCCCGACCAGGACTTGGACCGCGTGCGCGCCGTACTGGAGCAGCACAAGGTGGTCTTTCCATGGCAGCAAGGGGATGTGTTGATGTTGGACAACATGCTGGCAGCCCATGCGCGCGCACCCTTCAAGGGGCCGCGCAAGGTGCTGGTTGCCATGGCCCAAGGGCATGGGCAGTCAGCGTGACGGCGGTGACTTCCTATGAGCCTTAGGACTGGCCCAGCATCCATCGTGCCGGCTTTGTCGGCACACCACATCCACGTAGCCTACCAGGACCAGCCAGTGCTGGCCGGGTTGAGCCTGGATATTGCGCCGGGCAAGATTACTGCGCTATGCGGCCCCAACGGATGTGGCAAAAGTACCTTGCTGCGCAGTCTGGCAGGCCTGCAGGCTCTGCAGCAGGGAGAGGTACGGGTGCAGGGATGGCCGCTGGCCAGCTTCAAACGCCGGGCGCTGGCACAGACGCTGACCATGCTGGCCCAGTTCAACCAGATTCCCGAAGGGCTGACGGTGGCAGAACTGGTCGCCTACGGGCGTTATGCCTTCGGCTCCATGTTTTCAGGCCCCAGCAGCGCGGACCGTGCCAGCGTGGCGGACGCCTTGGCGGCCACGGGCTTGCAGGCATATGCCGACCGTCAGGTGGCGGCCTTGTCTGGTGGCGAGAGGCAGCGCGCCTGGATTGCCATGGCCTTGGCCCAGGAGTGCGGCATTTTGCTGCTGGACGAACCCACGACCTATCTGGACATCCACCACCAGATCGAAGTGCTGCGGGAGCTGCGCCGCCTCAACCGCGAGCGAGGTCTGACGATTGTGTGGGTGCTGCACGAGCTGAACCAGGCTGCCGCCTTTAGCGACCATATCGTGCTGATGCGTGCCGGGCAGATATTGCACCAGGGCACGCCAGACGCCATGATCCGCCCGGCCTGTTTATCAGAAACCTTTGGTTTGCCGATGATGCGGCTGGACCACCCTGAGAGTGGTGAGCCCGTGTGCTTGCCCTCGTACGGCGGGGCCGCTGTGGCGCAGGCGCTTCAGCGTGCTGCATGACCGCGCAAACTCTGTCCTACCCCCGTTTGGGTTTGGGCTGCCCCAGCCTGCTGGGGATGCTGGGCGTGTTGTGTACGCTGCTGCTTTCCGGTTTGCGCTTGGGGCCGGATGTGATGGTCTGGCTGCAGTCCGATACGGCGGCGCCTGCGGGGCAGATTGCGCATTTGCTGCTGTTTGATCTGAGGCTGCCCCGTGTGCTGGCGGCCTTGCTGGCGGGGGCTGCGCTGGCCTTATCCGGGGTGTTGTTCCAGGCGTTGACGCGCAATCCTTTGGCTGCGCCGGATTTATTGGGCGTCACCGGCGGTGCGCAGCTGGGGGTGTTTGCCGCCATCATGCTGCCCGCCCTGGGCGGCGTGGCTTCCGTGCCGCTGCTGTTTGCCAGTGGTTTGCTGGGGGCCACTCTGGCGATGCTGACGGCGGGCGGTTGGCGGGCGTCCCCTCTGCGCCTGGTACTGGCGGGTACGGCCTGTTCCTTGATGTTCGCCGCGGTGTCCACGGTGTTGCTGACCATTTTTGAGGATGACATTGCCAGTGTGGCCCTCTGGAGCAATGGTGTGCTGTACCAGCCTGGTGCCCAGGGTTTGCTGACGGTGCTGTGGTGGTTGTGTGTGCCGCTGGCAGTAGCACCACTGCTGCTGCGTTCGCTGGAAGTGGCCGCATTGGGCGATGACGGTGCCCGCATGGTTGGCGTGCAGCTGCAGCCGCTGCGCTTCATCACCATGGTCGTCGCCACGCTGTTCGCTGCGGGCGCGATCAGTGTGGCCGGTCCCATGGGCTTCATCGGCTTGATCGCACCCAATATGCTGCGGGCCGCGGGCATTCACCGGCTGCAGCGTTTGCTGCCATTGGCTGCGCTGTGGGGTGGTGTGATTTTGTTGGCTGCAGACAGTGCGGTGCTGGCGTTGCACCTGGATGCCACCGTGTCGACCGGAGTGATGGTGGCTGTTGTGGGGACTCCGCTGCTGTTGGTGCTGATCCACCGCAACCGTGTCCTGGCTGGGGCCCAGGTAGAGCGCCCGCGTGCGCTAGGGTTCAAACCGCCTTTTGCGGGCTTTGTGGGGCTGTGCCTTGTCCTGCTACTGGCGATTGCCGGATGTGCTGTGGCCTATGGTGAGACTTGGTTGAGTTCGGCACGCTGGTGGGATGCTTTCTCCGGTCAGGACGCGGTTGCGGCGATGTTGGTGGACTTGCGTCTATTCCGGCTGTTGACGGCGATGATGGCAGGGGCTTTGCTGGCAGCGAGCGGGGCCTTATTGCAAAGCGTGGTGCGCAACCCGCTGGCTGGCCCCGAGGTTCTGGGCGTGACACAGGGGGCGGGTTTGGCGGTGCTGTTGGCACTGGTGGCCACGCCGATGTTGTCGCGCCCGTTGATGCTGGCTGCCGCGCTATCGGGCGGGGGAGTGGTTCTGACCATCACGCTGCTGTTGAATCGCCGCCATCGGCTGGCGGCATTGCCGGTGGCCTTGACCGGCATTGCGCTTGGGGGACTCTGTGTGGCGCTTTCGCAGTGGCTGATGGTGGAAAACAGCGTGGAGCAAGCGCGTCTTCTGGTGTGGCTGGTGGGTGGCACCTATGGGCGCAGCGCTGCCGATGCCGCGGCCCTGCTGCCCTGGCTGGTGCTGGCGATTCCATTGGTGTATTTGCTCGTGCGGCCATTGGATTTGCTCATGCTGGGCGAGCAGAGTGCGGCGGCGCTCGGTGTACCTGTGGCCAGGCTGCGCCTGGTGGCGCTGGTGTTGGCAACCATGCTGGCCAGCGCCGCGGTGGCCAGTGTGGGGCCGGTTGTCTTCGTGGGTCTGGTAACGCCCCATTTTGCGAACTTGTTGGGTTTCCATGCCCATCGCCAGCGTGTGCCGGCGGCCATGCTGTTGGGGGCTATTTTGTTGGGTTTGGCGGATGTTTTAGGTCGAACCTTGCTGGCACCGACCGAGGTACCCGCAGGGGCAATGACGGCTTTGATGGGAGCGCCGTATCTGCTGGGTATGCTGGCTTTCGGTAACCGCTCGCGTAGCCAGGGAGCACGTGCGTGACGTGTCTGGCAACCTTGCTGCCGCCAGCATGTGCATCCGCTGGCCGGGCCGTCCATCTGAGGGACGACCGGGCCGACCCAGGCCCAGGCCTGCGGGTACCCGTTAGCCACTTGGTTGAGCATCTACCTTTGCTGTTGGCGGCGATGCGACAGCACTACGACGGTGACAATGCGCGTGCGCTGCTGTCTCAGTGGAGCAAATACTATTTCAGCCTGGTAGTGCCTGCGGCCGTTGCGGCAGCGTTGGTATTGAAGCGGCCCCTGTACATGCCTTGGGAGGACAGCGTGCTGTTGCTGCGCAATGGCATGCCACAGGCCTTGTACCTGCCGACCGATGCCTTGGGGGGCGTGTCTGATGAACCGGCCGTGCGCTACGCTTCGTTGTTTGTAGAGCACCTTGCGCCATTGGTGGAGGCCTTGGCCGGCGCGGTACGCATGGCTCCGCGGGTACTGTGGAGCAACGTAGGCCATACCTTGGAATACGCTTTATCCACCGCCATGGAAAGTTCACAAGCCCTGCTGGACCAAAGCTTCTTGCTGAATCGCGTGGAGTTTTTCGATACCGGCCTGCCCAATCCTTTGTGGCAGGTGATCCGTTACCTTAAGTCTGATAACCCAGAGTTGCCCGACCCCTTGCGGGTGCGGCGTACGTGCTGCCTGCGCTATTTGCTGCCCGGAGAAAAAATGCTGTGTTCCAGCTGCCCCATGTTGTTGACTCTTCCCGCACCTGCTGTCGCAGAACAGATGCGTTTGCTGCGTACATGATGCGGGCGCTGTTACTGACATTGCTGTGTTGGTGGGCAGGCACTGCGCTGGCTGCGGACGTGGTGGGCATGCGCAGTGCCACGCTGCCACAGCAGCCGCAACGCATCGTGGTGCTGGAGTTCATGTTTGCGGAGTCGCTGGCAGCGCTGGATGTCACACCGGTCGGCATGGTGGACCCCAACCGCTACCGCGAATGGGTGGGCTATGACAAGGCCCGATTTATCCATGTGCCCGATATCGGCACGCGCCAGCAGCCCAGCCTGGAGGCCATTGCGCGCCTCAAGCCAGACCTGATTGTGGGGCTTACCTTTCGGCACGCGGCTTTGTTTGATGCCTTGCAGCGTATCGCACCCACGGTGCTGTTCAATTTCTACGCCAACGATATGCAGGTGAACCAGCTAGACCACGCTTTAAACATATTCGATCGTTTTGCGGAGCTTGTTGGCCGTGTAGAGGAAGGCAAGAAGGTGCGGCAGGCGGTGCAAGCGGCCTTGGCTGGTGACCGTGCGCGCCTGTTGGATGCCGGCTTGGGTGGCCGGCGCGTGGCTGTATTGCAGGAGCTGGGCTTGCAGGACATGTATTGGAGCTACACCGCCAACAGCATGGCGGGTGGTGTGGCCCAGGCCTTGGGCGTCAAGCTGTGGCCGCATTGGCCTACCAAAGAGGGCACGACTTTTGTGTCCTCCGAAGATCTGCTGAAGCAGAGCGATTTGTCCGTGCTCTTGATCAGTGCGACCGGCCCGGAGGTCGGCATCGCGCAAAAGCTGACATCTCCTATTTGGCGCTTTGTACCGGCACGTACCTTGGGGCATATGGCGCTGATGCCGCGCAACATCTGGGGCTTTGCAGGCCCCATGTCGGCGGTGCAGCTGTCCCATCAAATGAGGGATGCGATGTTGCAGGCAGCAAGGGGTGTTTCCATCCCCGTGCAATGATCTGCATCTGCCGGCATGTTCTTGACCGCTCAGGCGGCAACAGGGATTGCTTCCTGGTGTGTGGTGGTTTCCATCACCCTACCGTTTTCCAGTTTGATGCAACGGTCTGCCAGGTGGAAGTAGCGGTCGTCATGGGTAATCGCCAGAACAGCCTTGCCGCGAGCAGCCAGTTCCGGTAACAGCTCCTGGTAGAACACGGCTTTGAACACCGGGTCCTGGTCTGCCGCCCATTCGTCGAACAGATAGAAGGGCCGATCTTCCAGATACGCCACCACCAGAGCCAACCGTTTGCGCTGGCCTTGGGAGAGTTCGCGGGTTGAGAAGGCACCGTTGGTGATGCGCACTTTGTGGTCCAGATGCAGCTTGGTCAGCAGGGCATTGGCACGCGCATCAAGATCGTGTTGACCCGTGCCAATGCCCAACAGCGACTCGAACAAATGAAAGTCTGAGAAGACCGCTGAAAACAGCTGCCGATACTGCGCGCGGTTGACGTCGGTAATTGTTTTCCCATCCAGGCGGATGTCGGCGCTTTCTGGCGCATACAGACCCACCAGGAGTTTGGCCAACGTGGTTTTTCCGCTGCCATTGCCGCCTACCAGAAAGGTCAGTTCTCCAGGCTTGAATTCCAGATCGATGGGGCCGAATTGGAATACGCCGTCTTCTTTCTCACGGTAGTAGCGGTGTGTCAGCCCTTGGATGCTCAGGCTCTGGAAGTGGGAAATGGCAACCGCTGGGGTTTCGTTTTGAGCCTCGGGTAATTCCAGCAGCACGTCTTCAATGCGGTCCAGCGAGACGCGGGCCGCATTCAGCGTGGGCAGGTTGTTCAGCAGGCCGTCCAGCGGGATCAGCATGAACAGGAACACGATCACATAGCCGGCCAGCACTGTGGCGTCTATCGCGGCAAACTGGTTGGGCAGGAAGATCACCACGCCTAAGAACACATAGAACAAGAAAAGGATCCAGCCCACCCCGACTGCGTAGGAGGCAAACGCTTTTGTGCGGTGCTGGCGGACTGCATCGATTTCCGGGTTAAGTGACTCCCGCATGAAGCTGTTGACCCGCTCGTGGTGCAGCTTGAGCTCTTTGGCGCCGGTGAACAAGGCATTGAAGTAACCGAACAATCGGTCCTGGGCCAGGCCGGCGGCTTCCAGTGCCCGGATGGCCCGCACATCACCCATCCGGTAGCCCAGCGAACCTACCACCACTACCGCGCTGGCCAACAGAAATACCGGCCAGGACAACCAGGCCAGATAGGCGAGGCAACCGGCAACGATGGAGCCGTGGATCAACAGATTGGGTAGCGCAAAGAACAACATGGAGACATTGGTGGCGTCTTCAGTCACGATGGACTGTGCACGTGCGGCACCCAGTGTTTCCAGGTCTCTGAATGCGGCATGGGCCACGCGTTGCGAAATATGTTCACGCATCTTGCCCATCGTGGTTTGGCTGAGGCGGGCAAACAGCACGCCGCTGACGATGCGACTCACCAAGGTGAGTACTGCCAATGCGGCGAAACGCCAAGCCAGCGCGGAAAGGCCTTCGGACGGGGCAGTGATGGCCTGGTTGATCAGCGCTACCAGCGAGACGCTGGACAGCCCATTGACGATGCATGCCAGCATGGCCACGACCAAAGGCCAGCGTGAAAGATGGAGTAAGGAGAGCAGCAGTCGGGTCGCCGGCCGGCTCTTCTGGGATGGGGAGTTTTTCATGGAATTCACGAGAGTGGGCATCAGCCTATAGACGATTGAGCGCCGCAAATCATTAGCCCGTGCGGCACTAAAAATGTGCTTGCTTGGTTCGTCTTCACACTGTGCAGCCGTCATTTGGGCTGCGATACATGAGACGACACCATGATTGCGAGCGAGTTTGAGCAGCACCTTTCCTATTGGCGTGCGCATTGGAAGCAGGGGCATCCTGAATTGGTTTTGCCGTACGACAGGCCTCGCCCGACGCTGCCATCGCGCCTGATGCGGCGCCATGTCTTCACGTCAGATGTGCAGGTAGGGCGGGGTGGCGAACTAACCTTGCTGGCGGCTTTTTTGGCGATATTGCACCGCTACAGCGGCCAGGCGGATATTCGTATCGCGGTGCCCGGCGAGAAGGCTTTCTTGCTGTTGCAGGCCTCTCCTGTGGCGCAGCAATCTTTTGCAGATCTTCGGCAAGCGGTAGGCCTTGCCTTGGCGGCAAGTCGCGGCCACCCGATGCACTTGGATGTGCTTTGGCGAGCCATGGAAGGCGATCAGCAGGCCGCTGTGGTGCGCGTAGCCTTCTGTCCGTCTGGATGGCCTTTGTCTGATTTGGAACTGTTTGACTGGGTGCTACAGACCGAGGAATATGCCGACGGCAAGCTAACGTGCACATTGGTCTACGCGTCCGAGCTGTTCGAAGCAGCGACAATAGAGCGCCTGGGCGCACACCTGGGCGCGCTGCTGGCACACGCCAGCCAGGCCCCCCACACCCGGCTGGACCAACTGCGCCTGCTCAGCCCCACTGAGCTGCACCAACAGCAGCACTGGAACGCCGCCGCCCTGCACCCACAGCTGCCTGCCTTCACTCCACTCCCCCAGGCCCTGGGCACCCAGGCCCACACCCTGGGCCCCCGAGTTGCCCTGCGCCAGGGCGACACCGTCGTCAGCTGGCACGACCTGGAAGAACGCTCCAACTGCCTGGCCCACCGCCTCCTCGCCCACGGCGTAGGCGCCGAAGTCCGCGTCGGCCTCAGCATGCAGCGCAGCCCGGACATGGTCATCGCCCTGCTGGCCATCCTCAAAGCCGGCGGCGCCTTCGTCCCCCTGGACCCCGGCTACCCATCGGAGCGCCTGGCCTATATGTGCCAGGACGCCGGCATCCGCCACCTGCTCACCCAGCGCGGCCTGGACACCCCCTGGGTACAGACACAGACCGACAGCCTGGACATCCTCTGCATCGAAGACACCGAAGGGGTATGGCCCGCCACCGCACCCGCCGTGGCCATCCACCCCGCCCAAAGCGCCTACCTCATCTACACCTCCGGCTCCACCGGCCAGCCCAAAGGCGTCTGCGTCGAACACGGCCCCCTGGCCCGGCACTGCCAGGCCATAGGGCAGCGCTACCAGATGGGGCCGCAGGACAAAGTCCTGCACTTCGCCTCTATCAACTTCGACCTGGCCCATGAATACTGGCTCATGCCCCTGCTGTTCGGAGCCGAGCTCCTCATCAGCGACCCCAGCCTGTGGAGCCCGGCCCAGGCCTGCACCCAGATGGCCCGCCACGGCACCACCGTCGCCGCCTTCCCCCCCAGCTACCTGGTCCAGCTGGCTGAAGCCGCCCACAGCTTGCTGCAGCATCCTGCGCCGGATACCCCGGCCCTGGCCCTGCGCGTTCTCGCCTTTGGTGGCGAAGCCCTGTCGCGCGAACACTTCGAACGCGTGCGCCAGGTCTTCGCCCCGGCCACCCTGATCAACGGCTACGGCCCCACCGAAACCGTGATCTCCCCCATGCTGTGGACCACCATCCCGGACAGCGATCCGGCACAGTGGCAGCACAGCCCCTATCTGCCCATAGGCACAGCCGTGGGCAACCGCAGCGCCGGGGTGCTGGACGACAGCCTCAACCCCTTGCCCGTGGGGGTGGCCGGAGAACTCTACCTGGGTGGCCCCGAGCTGGCCCGCGGCTACCACCAGCGCCCTGGCCTGAGCGCCGAACGCTTCATCCCCGACCCCTGGGGCCAGGGCAGCCGCCTGTACCGCACCGGCGACCAGGTCCGCTGGAGAGCCGACGGCGGCATGGACTACCTGGGCCGGCTGGACCACCAAGTCAAGCTGCGCGGCCTGCGCATCGAACTGGGCGAGATCGAAGCCCGGCTGCTGGCTTGTGCGGGCGTACGTGAAGCTGCGGTTGTGGTGCAAGGGGAGGGCGTTCACGCGCAGCTGCTGGGCTATTGGGTGGCCCAGCAGCAAGAGCAGCAGCAAGAACCACTGCAAGAAGAACAGCTGCGCCAGCAACTGGCGCAGCAACTACCCGAATACATGGTGCCGGCGCAGCTGATACGGCTGGACGCCTTGCCGGTGACGGCCAACGGCAAGCTGGACCGGCGCTCGTTGCCGGCGCCACAGCCGCGAGCGCAGGAGAGGGCGTACCGGGCTCCGCGTACGCCGATGGAGCAGGCCTTGGCGGCGATCTGGGCCGAGGTGCTGCAGCTGCCGCGTGTGGGGCTGGATGAGCATTTCTTTGCGCTGGGGGGGCATTCCTTGCTGGCTACTCAGGTCTGTGCCCGGGTCCGTATCCAGCTTGTCGTGGACCTGTCTCTTGCCGTATTTTTTGAACACCCCGTCCTTGCAGATATGGCCGCCGTACTGGCGCGTGAAGCAGGTGCATCGCAGCAAAGCGAAGCGCAAGACCTGCTGGATATGCAAGCACTGCTAGAAGCCCTGGAGAGTTGAACCCATGACCCCCATCCAAACCCCCGTGCCCACTGATTCCCAACTTGGCCAGTCAACCGATGTGCAGCACAACATGAAAGCCGAAATGGCCCGCCGCTTCATGGCATTGCCGGCGGCCGCGCGGCAAAGCTTTCTGCAAACCCTGGCACAGAAAGGCGTGGACTTTTCTCGTCTGCCTATCGTGCCCACCAGTGCAGGCACGGTATTGCCTTTGTCGTTTGCGCAGCAGCGGGTGTGGTTTCTGGAGCAGATGGAGCCAGGTAACGCGGCCTACCATATTCCCGCGATGCTGCGCCTGACGGGCCAGCTCAACCATGCCGCATTGCAAGCCAGTCTGGATGCCTTGGTGGCTCGGCATGCGGCTTTGCGCACCACCTTCCACGCCAGTGTTGATGGGCAGGCGCAGCAGCGCATCCACGCGCCGTTGCCATTGATTTTGGCTCACACGGACCTGTCGGACTTGGACGCAACTGCCCAACAGCGGGAAATGGAACGCTGGGCCGCGCTGGAGACGGGCCAAGCTTTTGATTTGTCCACCGGGCCGCTACTGCGTGCACGTTTGCTACGTCTTAGCGCGACGGAACACCGCCTGCTGTTGGTTCAGCACCATATCGTTTCCGACGGCTGGTCGGTCGAGTTGCTGTTGCGTGAGTTTGCGACCTGCTACCGGGCGTTTTGCGAAGTCGGGCAGCCGGCTCTGCCCGATCTGCCCATACAGTACGCCGACTACGCACTCTGGCAGCGGCATTGGTTGGAGGCGGGCGAAAGAGAGCGCCAGCTTGCATGGTGGCGTGATGCGCTGGGCGACGAGCATCCGGTGTTGGCCTTGCCGCTGGACCGGCCTCGCCCTGCTGTGCGCAGCTTGCAAGGTGCGCGCCATGTGTTTGCACTGGACGCAGCTTTGTCCGACGCGCTGCGCGCCTTGGCGCAGCGCAATGGCGCCACTCTTTTCATGCTGCTGCTGGCGGCCTACCAATTGCTGTTGTCGCGCTTGTGCGGCCAGAAAGATGTGCGTGTAGGCGTGTCGGTCGCCGGCCGGTCGCGGCCTGAAACGCAGGGGCTGGTGGGCTTCTTCGTCAATACCCAGGTATTGCGTGCCCAACTGAACGGAGCGCTGCGCTTCGAAGATTTCTTGGCGCAGGTGAAGACGGCAGTTCTGGGTGCGCAGGCGCACCAGGACCTTCCCTTCGACGTGCTGGTGGACGCTTTGCAGGTAGAGCGCAGCCTGAGCCACAACCCGCTGGTGCAGGCCAAGTTCACCCAGCAGATCGCGTTGCCCCAAGGGATCGAATTGCCCGGCCTGCGGCTGCAGTTGCTGCCATTGCCAGACCATGCCGCGCGGTTTGATCTGTCGTTGGATGTAACCGATAGCCCGCAGGGCATCGATGCGGTTTTCAGCTACGCCACGGCCTTGTTTGACTCTGCGCGCGTTGCCGGCTTTGCGCAGGCCTATACCCATTTGCTGGCGGAAATCGCAGCCGGACCGCAAGCCTGTTTGGCCGCGTTGACGCTGCCACTTGCGCCTGCTGACTTCATGCTGCGTGCGGAAACCTTGGATTGCGCGGACTTCAGCGTGCTGGGTGCCTGGGCGCGGAGCGTGGCTGCCCATCCGGATGCTGCGGCTGTGCGCTTTGAAGATCAAACAATCAGCTTTGCTGAACTGGACGCAGCCTCCAACCGTTTGGCCCGCTACCTACGGGCCCGTGGCGTGGGCGCGGAGCAGCGGGTCGCCGTGTGCGCGCCGCGTTGTCCCGCGCTGGTGCTGGGCTTGTTGGCGGTGCTGAAGGCAGGGGCGGCCTGCTTGCCATTGGACCCCTTGCTACCTGCCGAGCGCATGGCATTTTTGCTGCGGGACGCGGATGTGCAGTGCGTACTGGCCGATAGTGCCGGTATGTTGGCCACGCAGGCTGCGGGTGCAACTGCCATTTCCCTGGGGGACGAGGCGGTATGGAACACTTTGGATGCCAGCCCGCTGGCTTTGCGCCCGGAGCCGAGCAGGGCGGCCTACCTCATCTACACCTCGGGTTCCACCGGTCAGCCCAAGGGCGTGGTGGTTAGCCACGGCGCCTTGGCCGACTATGTGGTGGGCATGCTGGCCCGGCTGGAGCTGGCACCGGGCGAAAGCATGGCGATGGTGTCTACCGTCGCGGCCGATCTCGGCCACACGGTGCTGTTTGGTGCCTTGTGTTCCGGGCGTTTGCTGCACCTGGTTTCTGCGGAGCGGGCTTTCGACCCGGACAGTTTTGCAGCCTATATGGTGCAGCACCAGGTGGGCGTGTTGAAGATCGTACCCAGCCATTTGCAAGGTCTGCTGCAGGCGGACCGCCCTGCGGATGTGCTGCCGCGCCATGCTTTGGTGCTGGGCGGTGAGGCCCTGCCCTGGGAGCTGTACGACAAGCTGGTGCAACTGCGCCCCGACTGTCGCGTCTTCAACCACTATGGCCCCACCGAAACCACGGTCGGCATCCTCACCCAGGATGCTGCTTTGGCGGACCGCAGTGGCTCGGCCAGCGTACCGGTGGGAGCGCCGCTGCCCAATGGGCAGGCATATGTGCTGGATGCCGACCTGAACCCCGTGCCCTTGGGCAGTGCGGGTGAGCTGTATCTGGGTGGCCCCGGCCTGGCGCGTGGCTACCTGGGGCAGCCCGGGCTGACTGCTGAGCGGTTCATTCCCCACCCTTATGCGCAGGGTGCGCGTGTGTACCGCACCGGCGACCGGGTGCGTTTGCTGGCCAGCGGGGCGGTCGAGTTCTTGGGCCGTGTCGACGAGCAGGTCAAGATACGCGGCTACCGGGTAGAGTTGTCCGAGGTGGCCGTGGCGCTGCGGGCCTTGCCCGGTGTAGCTACAGCCGAAGTGCAGGCCATGGCTTTGCATGGTGACGCCAACCACCGCCAGTTGCTGGCCTATCTGGTACCCGCCAACGGCTGCAGCCTGGATATGGCGGCGCTGAAAAACATGTTGGCACATCGTCTGCCAGATTACATGTTGCCCAGCTATTGGATGACGCTGGAGCGCATGCCGCTGACGGCGAACGGCAAGCTGGACCGCAAGGCCTTGCCCCTGCCGCAGCAGTCTGCCAGCAGCAGCCATGCACCCATGTCGGATACAGAGCAGATTTTGGCGGGCATCTGGAAAGCAGTGCTGGGCCTGGAAGAGGTGGGCCTGAGCGATAACTTCTTCGAGCTCGGCGGCGACTCCATACTCAGTCTGCAAATCATTGCCCGCGCCCGCAAGCAGGGCTTGAAGCTCACGCCCAAGCAGCTGTTTGAAAATCAGACCGTGGCAGCCTTGGCGCGCGTGGCGCAACCGGTGTCGGCACCTACTTTTGTGCCCGCTGCGACCCCGTCACTAGGCACGCTTGTGCTGACGCCTGTACAAAAGAATTTCCTGGCCTTGGACATCGCACAGCGGAGCCACTGGAACCAAGCCCTGCGCTTCGAAGTACGCGAGTACCTGGATGCGCGTTGCCTGGGCCAGGCCCTTGCCGCCCTGCGCGCCCAGCACGAGGCTTTGCGTTGCCGCTATCGGCAAGCGGCGGACGGGCAGTGGCAAGCACATGCAGACACACCGCATGGCACCGATGAAATCCTGTGGGTGCGCGACGTAGCGGATGCTGCTGCGTTCGACCAGCTGTGTGACCAGGCGCAGCGCAGTCTGGATATTCATGGCGGTGTGCTCATGCGCGCAGTGTTGGCGAACCAGGCCAATGGCACACAAGGCTTGTTCATGGCCATCCACCACCTTGCCGTGGACGGCGTGTCCTGGCGCGTGTTGCTGGAGGATATGGAAACCGCCTACCATCAGATACAGGCGGGCGCCCCCGTAAATTTGGCTGCGCCGGGCACTTCTTGTGCAGCCTGGGCGGCATTGCTGGAGCGCCATGCACAGACGGATGCCATGGCCGCCGAACTGCCGTACTGGCGGACCCTTGCCGACTACCGGGGTACCGAGCCACCCCGCGATATGTCTGCCACGACCGGGCTGGTGCGCGATGCCGCCCAGGCCGTAGTGCACCTGGACCGCGACACCACCCAGCGTCTACTGAAGCTGGCGCCTGCGGCCTACCGCACCCAGGTCAACGACCTGTTGCTCACTGCTCTGGCACGCGTGCTGGGCCGTTGGATGAACGTGCCCGAGGTGTTACTGGAGCTGGAAGGCCATGGCCGTGAGGCGCTGTTCGATTCGGCGGATCTCTCGCGCAGCGTGGGCTGGTTCTCCAGCCATTTCCCGGTACGCCTGGCGGTGGAGGAAGATGATGGCGTAGCCATTTGCAGCGTCAAGGAAACCCTGCGTGGCGTGCCGAACAAGGGCATTGGCTTTGGCCTGCTGCAATCGCTGGCGCCGCCGGCGCTGCGCGAGCAATTGGCTGGGCTGCCCCAGCCGAGGGTCACCTTCAACTACCTGGGCCAGTTTGATTCCACCGTGTCAGGCGGCGTGTGGTTGCGCCCAGCGTTCGGCCAGTCGGGTGCCGAGCGGGATGGCAGTGGCCCCTTGTCGAACTGGCTGGCGATCCATGGCCAGGTTGCAGATGGTGTGCTGTCGCTGACCTGGGTGTACAGCCGTGCCATGTACCACCCGCATACCGTGCAAGCACTGGCAGATGCCTATGGTGCTGCGTTGACAGAGTTGGTTGCGCATTGCTGCGCGCCCCAGTCCGGCGGCTTGACGCCCTCCGACTTTCCATTGGCTGCGCTGCAGTCTGCCGAGCTGCAGCAGTTGCCCGCCAACGCGCGCGAAGTGCAGGACATCTACCCCGCCACTGCGCTGCAGCAAGGCTTCTTGTTCCACAGCTTGCTGGAACCGCAGCAGAGTGCCTATGTCAACCAGCTGGCGATGAGCTTGACCAATCCCGATGTGCAGCGTCTGGCCTCAGCTTGGCAGGCGGCAGTGGAGCAACACGATATTTTGCGCACAGCCTTCTGGCATGAAGGCCTGGCGCAACCGCAGCAGGTGGTGCACCGCAGCGCCCGTTTGGAGATGGCGCACTACGACTGGCGCGACCGAGCCGACCAGGCTACGGCGCTGCAAGACCTGGGGCTGGCAGAGCGCCAACGCCCGTTTGTGCTTACCGCGCCGCCGCTGATGCGCCTGGCCCTGGTGCGTTTGAGCGACAGCCTGTACCGCCTGGTCTGGACCCGGCACCATTTGCTGTTGGACGGCTGGAGTACAGCCCAGCTGTGGACCGAGGTGTTGAACCACTATGCCGGTGTGCCGGTGCAGCATGTATCCCGGCTGCGCTACCGCGACTACATTGCCTGGCTGGCGCACCAGGACATGCAAGCCAGCCGCGGCTTCTGGCAAAGCCGTCTTGCCCAGCTGGATGAACCGATGCTCTTGGCTGGTGCCATGGCGGCACAGCGGCATAGCGGCACCGGCTATGGCCGCTGGCACGCCGGCTGGAGCATTGCTGAAACCGCAGACCTGCAGCGCTGCGCCCGCGCCGCCCGCGTGACTCTCAATACCCTGGTCCAGGGGGCCTGGGCTTTGCTGCTGCAGCGTTATACCGGCAAGAAAACCGTGGTGTTTGGCGCAACCGTTGCAGGGCGCCCGGCCGAGCTGCCTGGCGTGGAGCAAGTCCTGGGCCTGTTCATCAACACCTTGCCCGTGGTTTTGACGCCGCAGGCCGCGCAATCGGCTGGCGATTGGCTGCGCAGTGTGCAGGCCGAAAACCTGGCTTTGCGCGAGCATGAACATACGCCTCTGTTCGAGATCCAGCGCTGGGCCGGGCAGGGCGGCCAGGCGCTGTTCGACAGCCTGATCGTGTTTGAGAACTACCCGGTGGGCCGTGAGTGGACCGAGCGTGGCGCAGCTTCTCTGCACTTCTCGGACCTGGTGAATACCGAATCCACCAGCTATCCGCTGACCCTGGTGGTTACCCAGTCAGATAGCTTGTCCATCGAGTATGGCTTTGACCAGGCACACTTCAGCCTGGCGGAGGTGCAGCGCCTGCATGCCCATCTGGTCGTTTTGCTGAGCGGATTGGTGCAGGATGCGCAGCGCCCCGTGGGCACACTGGCGTTACCCGCCGCAGCGGAACAGCTGCAGCTGGCCGCGTGGAACGCCACCGATACCCGCTATGCGGACGACAGTGCGGTGCACCGCTGTTTCGAACGCCAGGCGCAGCGGCAGCCCGAAGCCATCGCGCTGCTGTTCGGCGATATGCGTATGAGCTACCGCAGCCTGGACCAGCGTGCCAACCAGCTGGCGCACCGACTGTTGGACCTGGGCGTACAGCCTGACGCCTGCGTGGCTATCTGCATGGAGCGCTCGTTGGATCTGGTGGTCAGCTTGTTGGCCGTGCTCAAGGCGGGTGCAGCCTATGTGCCGCTGGACCCGGACTATCCGGCAGAGCGCCGGGCCTACATGCTGCAAGATGCCCAACCCGCCCTGGTGCTGACGCACAGCGCCTTGCGCGCCAGCCTGGCAGCCGGCGTGGCCCCCGTGCTGTGTCTGGACCAGGAGGACTTGTCCACACAGCCCATGGAGCGGCCCGCGCGCGAGGTATATGCCGAGCAACTGGCCTACTTGATCTATACCTCGGGCTCCACCGGCCGGCCCAAGGGCGCGGGCAATACCCACGGCGCTTTACGCAACCGCTTGCAGTGGATGCAAGAGGTGTATTGCCTGGATGCCTCGGACACGGTGCTGCAGAAAACGCCGTTCAGCTTCGATGTATCGGTGTGGGAGTTCTTCTGGCCCTTGATGGTGGGCGCGCGCCTGGCGATTGCGGAGCCAGGGGCACACCGCGACCCGGCGCGCCTGGTAGACCTGGTGACGCAGCACGGAGTGACCACTCTGCACTTTGTGCCTTCTATGCTGCAGGCCTTCATGGCCTATGAGGGCTGTACGACGTGCAGCAGCCTGCGCCATATCGTGGCCAGCGGTGAGGCCTTGCCCGCCGAGCTGGCCGCGCGGGTGCGGCACAGCCTGCCGCAGGTGGGTCTGCACAATCTGTATGGCCCGACCGAGGCCGCCATCGACGTCACCCATTGGACCTGCCAGGGCGACGATGGCAGTACCGTGCCCATCGGCAAGCCTATTGCCAATACCCAGATCCACATCCTGGACGACGCGCTCAATCCTCTGCCGCCGGGCGTGGCGGGCGAGCTGTACATTGGCGGCGCAGGCTTGGCCCGTGGCTACCATGCGCGGCCCGCGCTCACGGCCGAGCGCTTTGTGCCAGACCCGTTTCGCAGCGGTGCGCGGCTATACCGTACGGGCGACCTGGCGCTGTGGCGCGATGATGGCGTAGTCGAATACTTGGGGCGGTTGGACCACCAGGTCAAGCTGCGTGGCTTACGCATCGAGCTGGGCGAGATCGAAGCCCGGCTGCAGGAGCACCCTGCCGTACGCGAGGCCGTGGTGGTCGCGCATGGTGGCGACACCTTGATCGGCTATGCCGTGCTGCAGCAAGATGTGGCGCAGTCCACGCTGCTGGAATTTCTGGCTGTGCAACTGCCTGCCTTTATGGTGCCCGCGCAGTTACTTGTTCTGGAGCGCATGCCACTCACGCCCAGTGGCAAGCTGGACCGCAAGGCCCTGCCGGACCCGGTATGGAGCAGCCGCGACAGCTATGCCCCGGTGGGCGATACCGAGCAACGCGTGGCGGCACTATGGTGCGAGCTGCTGGGGCTGGATGCCATTGGCCGTGGCGACAACTTCTTTGCCTTGGGGGGGCATTCGCTGCTGGCGACGCGGGTGGTGTCACGCCTGAAGGCCGAGCTGCAGGTCAGCGTGCCATTGCGCCGGCTGTTTGAAGCAGCCACTTTGGCCGGATTTTCCGTGGCAGTGGACGAGGCGCGCAGCAGCGCTTTGAACGACACCCAACTGGATGCACTGGATGCCTTGTTCGGCGCCATGGAGGAGGCATGAGCCAGCCCCGCTTGCTGCAACTGGCGTGCCGATTTGCCGAGCTGGCACCGGCACAGCGCCAGATTTTCCTGCAACGCCTGGTGGAGCAGCATATCGACTTCAGCCTGTTGCCCATTCCACCGCGTATCGACGGTGGCGCGCCGCTGCCCGCCTCGTACGCGCAGGCCCGGCTGTGGTTCTTGTGGCGCATAGACCCGTTGAGCCCGGCCTACAACATGGCGGGCCGGCTGAAGCTCAGCGGTGCTCTGGATACCGCCGCATTGGCCGCCAGCCTGAATGCATTGGCCGCTCGCCACGAGGCCTTGCGCACCAGTTTCTCTGCGGGGCCGGAAGGCGAGGCACTGCAGACCGTGCGTCCGGCCGCACCGGTAGCAATCCGCCATTTGGACATGGCGGGTGCAAGGCCGGAGCAGATACAAGCCGAGGCCGAGGCGGAGGCCATGCGTCCGTTTGATCTGGCCAGTGGGCCGTTGTGGCGTGTGGTTTTGCTGCGCTGCGGTCCGCAGGAACACCTGCTGCTATTGACGCTGCACCACATAGCGTCCGACGGCTGGTCCGCGCAGCTGATGTTGGCCGAACTGGCACAGGGCTATGCGGCAGCGGGTCTTGGCCGCCCGGCAGAGCTGCCGCGTTTGCCTATCCAATACCCGGACTTCGCGCTGTGGCAGCGCCATTGGCTGGAGGCTGGCGAGGGCGCACGCCAGCTGGAATGGTGGCGCAAGACGCTGGGTGACACGCATCCGGTGCTGGCTCTGCCGCAAGACCGGCCCCGGCCCGCCGCGCCTTTGCTGACGGGTGCGCGCCACCGGTTTGTCGTGCCCGGTGATGTGGTCGGTGCTTTGCGGGCGCTGGCCCAGGCGCAGGGCGCTACGCTGTTTATGGTTTTGCTGGCCGGCTTCAAGGCTGTGCTGTACCGCTACAGCGGCGCCAGGGATGTGCGGGTGGGGGTGCCGGTGGCCGGGCGCAATCGGGCCGAAACCGAGGGCCTGGTAGGTTTCTTCATCAATACCCTGGTGCTGCGCACCCAGCCCGTGGGGCAGCAGCCGTTCGTGGACTTGCTGGCCGATGTCAAGCATGCCCTGCTGGGCGCAGAGGCGCACCAGGACTTGCCTTTTGAACAACTGGTCGAAGCCCTGCCCGGCGCACGCAGCGGTAGCCACCACCCGCTGTTCCAGGTCATGGCCAACCACCAAAGCCATGGCCCGACACCCCAATGGCCCGGCTTGCAGGTGGAAGAGGTGTCTGAGGGCAACCCGGTGGCCAAGTTTGATCTCACGCTGTCCAGCGAGGAATATGCCGACGGCAAGCTAGCGTGCACGCTGGTCTACGCCTGCGAGCTATTCGAAGCGGCGACAGTAGAGCGCCTGGGCGCACACCTGGGCACCCTGCTGGCACACGCCAGCCAGGCCCCCCAGACCCGGCTGGACCAACTGCGCCTGCTCAGCCCCACTGAGCTGCACCAACAGCAGCACTGGAACGCCGCCGCCCTGCACCCACAGCTGCCTGCCTTCACTCCACTCCCCCAGGCCCTGGGCACCCAGGCCCACACCCTGGGCCCCCGAGTTGCCCTGCGCCAGGGCGACACCGTCGTCAGCTGGCACGACCTGGAAGAACGCTCCAACTGCCTGGCCCACCGCCTCCTCGCCCACGGCGTAGGCGCCGAAGTCCGCGTCGGCCTCAGCATGCAGCGCAGCCCGGACATGGTCATCGCCCTGCTGGCCATCCTCAAAGCCGGCGGCGCCTTCGTCCCCCTGGACCCCGGCTACCCATCGGAGCGCCTGGCCTATATGTGCCAGGACGCCGGCATCCGCCACCTGCTCACCCAGCGCGGCCTGGACACCCCCTGGGTACAGACACAGACCGACAGCCTGGACATCCTCTGCATCGAAGACACCGAAGGGGTATGGCCCGCCACCGCACCCGCCGTGGCCATCCACCCCGCCCAAAGCGCCTACCTCATCTACACCTCCGGCTCCACCGGCCAGCCCAAAGGCGTCTGCGTCGAACACGGCCCCCTGGCCCGGCACTGCCAGGCCATAGGGCAGCGCTACCAGATGGGGCCGCAGGACAAAGTCCTGCACTTCGCCTCTATCAACTTCGACCTGGCCCATGAATACTGGCTCATGCCCCTGCTGTTCGGAGCCGAGCTCCTCATCAGCGACCCCAGCCTGTGGAGCCCGGCCCAGGCCTGCACCCAGATGGCCCGCCACGGCACCACCGTCGCCGCCTTCCCCCCCAGCTACCTGGTCCAGCTGGCTGAAGCCGCCCACAGCTTGCTGCAGCATCCTGCGCCGGATACCCCGGCCCTGGCCCTGCGCGTTCTCGCCTTTGGTGGCGAAGCCCTGTCGCGCGAACACTTCGAACGCGTGCGCCAGGTCTTCGCCCCGGCCACCCTGATCAACGGCTACGGCCCCACCGAAACCGTGATCTCCCCCATGCTGTGGACCACCATCCCGGACAGCGATCCGGCACAGTGGCAGCACAGCCCCTATCTGCCCATAGGCACAGCCGTGGGCAACCGCAGCGCCTGGGTGCTGGACGACAGCCTCAACCCCTTGCCCGTGGGGGTGGCCGGAGAACTCTACCTGGGTGGCCCCGAGCTGGCCCGCGGCTACCACCAGCGCCCTGGCCTGAGCGCCGAACGCTTCATCCCCGACCCCTGGGGCCAGGGCAGCCGCCTGTACCGCACCGGCGACCAGGTCCGCTGGAGAGCCGACGGCGGCATGGACTACCTGGGCCGGCTGGACCACCAAGTCAAGCTGCGCGGCCTGCGCATCGAACTGGGCGAGATCGAAGCCCGGCTGCTGGCTTGTGCGGGCGTACGTGAAGCTGCGGTTGTGGTGCAAGGGGAGGGCGTTCACGCGCAGCTGCTGGGCTATTGGGTGGCCCAGCAGCAAGAGCAGCAGCAAGAACCACTGCAAGAAGAACAGCTGCGCCAGCAACTGGCGCAGCAACTACCCGAATACATGGTGCCGGCGCAGCTGATACGGCTGGACGCCTTGCCGGTGACGGCCAACGGCAAGCTGGACCGGCGCTCGTTGCCGGCGCCACAGCCGCGAGCGCAGGAGAGGGCGTACCGGGCTCCGCGTACGCCGATGGAGCAGGCCTTGGCGGCGATCTGGGCCGAGGTGCTGCAGCTGCCGCGTGTGGGGCTGGACGAGCATTTCTTTGCGCTGGGGGGGCATTCCTTGCTGGCTACTCAGGTTTGTGCCCGCGTGCAGCGCCATATGGGCCTGCCCGTGCCCTTGAAGCTGCTGTTCCAGGCGCCGACACTGGGCGACTTCGCGCAGCGCGTGGCCACCGAATGCCACAGCGAGGTGCTGGCGCCTATCCCGCGCCGTATGCCCGATGTGCCGGTGCCGCTGTCCCATGCGCAGCAAGGCTTGTGGTTCTTGTGGCGTAGCGATCCGAATGATGCAGGCTATAACATTCATAGCGCATTGCGCTGTAGTGGTGCGCTGCAGCGGTCTGTTTTGCATTCAAGCCTGAATGCGTTGGTGGCACGGCATGGCGCACTGCGCAGCAGCTTTCCTGCGGGCCGCGACGGCCGGCCGGTGCAGTGCATCGCCCCACCCGCGGCGGTGGCGCTGGCCCAGGTGGATGTATCGCAGTGGCCGGCCGTTGCGCGCGAGGCGGAGGCGCGGCGTCTGGCGGAGGAGGAGGCGTTGCAGCCTTTTGACCTGGAGCGGGGGCCGTTGCTGCGTGCGCGGCTGCTGCGTCTGGGCGCCGAAGACCATGTGCTGCTGCTGACCATCCACCACATCGTGGCCGATGGCTGGTCCATGGGCCTGGTGTTTGATACCTTGATGGCGCTGTACCGCGCCGAGCTGCAAGGCCATGCCGCCACGCTGCCCGAGCCGACGCTGGACTACGCCGACTACTGTGTCTGGCAGCAACAGGAGGATCGCGTGCCGGTTGCCGATCTGGCGTACTGGCGTGCCCAGTTGGTGGCCTTGCCAGCCTTGGTATTGCCGGTGCCGCCGGATGCGCCAGCCCAGCCTGGCATGCGGGCTGAACAGCTGCTGTTTGCGCTGGATGCTGCACTGGTGCAACAAACGCGCAGCCTGGCGCAGAGTTGGGGCATGAGCCTGTCCATGCTGCTGCAAGCTGTCTTCCATGCCTTGTTGTACCGGCATACCGGGCAGGCCGACCATTGCATCGGCATTCTGGCGTCCAACCGCGACCGGGTGGAAACCGAGGCCCTGGTAGGCCTGTTTCTTAATGCCCAGCCCGTGCGTGCCCGCGTCGATCCAAGTCAGAGTTTTGCCGTGCTGGTGCGGGCCGTGCAAGACAGCTTGCTGGGCGCGCAAGCCCATGCCGGCCTGCCATTTGCACAGCTGGTGCAGACCCTGCGGGCAGAGCGCGTGCCGGGGCGCAACCCGGTGTTCCAGGTGCTCTACAACTATTTGCGGCCCCGCGTGGAAAGCCTGTCCACCCTGCCGGGCTTGCGGCTGGAGGATTTTCCCGTACCCCGGCGCAACGTGGTGTTCGACCTGGAGCTGGATGTTGCCGAAGACGCAGGTGGCCAGGTCCGTGGCGCTTTCTCTTATGCGCTGGAGCGGGTGGATGCCAGCTTTGCGCATACCCTCTGGAGCGACTATCCGCGCCTGCTCGCAACATTGGTGGCCACCCCGGACCAGGCATTGCACGCCAGCCTGGGACCGGTCGCACCAGTGCGTACCAGCCGCTCGCCCAAAGCATCCGCCCACTTGCCACGGCAGTCAGCGCTGGAAGTCAGTCTGACCACCCTCGTGGCGCAGGTGCTGGGTTTGCCTGCGCTGCAGCCGCAGGACAACTTTTTTGCCCAAGGGGCGAGTTCGCTGCGCTGTGTGCAACTAGTCGCGCAAGCACGCCAGCAGGGTATTGCGCTGCGCCTGGCCGACGTATTCCATCACCAAACCGTGGCCGAACTAGCCGCTGCGCTGGGGGCACGCACTGCCACCGCCAGCCCGGCATGGGCCTGATCACACCCAAGGAAAAACATGCAAGAAAACCTCTCACTGGAATACCACTTCGCTCTGGACGGCGGCACGCGCATCTGCACCCTGCTGCAAACCTCCACTGTGGAGGTGCAGCTGGATGGGCAGGCGGCCATGGTCATGGCGCTGGGCGTGCGCGAAGGCGCCATCCGCCGCGCTGCCGTCATGGCCTGGCAGCCTGCAGATGCGGCACAGCGGCGTTGGTCCTTGCTGGCTGCGCTGCACGCTGTGTTTGCGTCAGACGCAGCCGTGGTGGCGTTGGAGCTGGATTTTTCGGATTACGCGGAGGCGCTGCCCGCCTTGCTGCGCCAGGGTCTAGCCGTGGCTGCGGCCAACGGAACGGTGCAGATGCCGCGCACCAGCCTGCAGCAGCAGCCCGAGCTGTGGCTGCACGGCAGCAGCAGTGCGGCCTACCCCTTGGACTATGTGATGAGCCAGGGCAAACGCCACCCACGCCGCCCGCCACAAACCGCGGGCACGGTGTACCAGCGCTTCATCCCCTGGCTGAACCAGTGGTTGAGCCTGCGTACGCTGGATGCGCAAGCGGATCTGGAGCCTTTCCACCGCTGGATGAACCACCCGCGCGTGGCGCACTTCTGGGAGGAGCAGGGTGACCTGGACAAGCACCGCGCCTTCATCGCCAATGCCCTGGCTGACCCGCATGTGCACCCGCTGGTGGCTTGCCTGGACGGCCGGCCGTTCGCTTACTACGAGGCCTATTGGGCCAAGGAGGACCGCATCGCGCCGTTCTACCCGGTGGGCGACCACGACCGCGGCATCCACATGCTGGTGGGTGAGGACTGGGCCCGTGGTCCGCAGTACGTGGCCGCCTGGCTGCCCTCGTTGACGCATTACCTGATGCTGGACGATCCGCGCACCCAGGCCGTGGTGTGCGAGCCGCGTGCCGACAACGCCCGCATGGTTGGTTATCTGCAGCAGTACGGTTTTGCCTACCTGCGGCAGTTTGACTTTCCGCACAAGCGGGCCGCGCTGCTGGTGCTGGAGCGCGAGGTGCATGCGCAGGGGCAGTGGTTAGCGGGTCCGCATGGGCAGACGGTGCTGGCTTAGTCTTAGACACAAAAACTTCAAGCTTTTTAGGCCTCTAGCGCAGATAACAACTGCGCAAGCAGCTATTGTTTTTGTAGTGAATAGCGCGTAACCCGGTAAACGCTGCCTGCGAATTATTTGCATTTGGCATTAAATATTTGCCCTGGCCGTTCGTCATGTTCATGTATTTGCTAGCAGCAAGGTGCACGCAGCCCGGCGTGCATTCCTGCCTATTTTTGGCAAAAGGATGAACATGGGTATTTCTAGCGTCGAGCACGATTTCATTGGTATTGGTTTTGGTCCGTCCAACCTGGCCATCGCCCTGGCGATGGAAGAGTCGGCCAATCCGCGCAAGAAGGCGCTGGACTGCTGCTTTATTGAAAAGAAGCCGGAGTTCGTCTGGCACGGCAGCATGCTGCTGGAGGGCAGCGACATGCAGGTGTCCTTCCTCAAGGACCTGGCCACGCTGCGCGATCCGACCAGCCACTTCACCTTCATCAACTACCTGCATGAAAAAGGGCGGCTCAAGGAGTTCATCAACTTGAAGAGCTTCTTTCCCTCGCGTATTGAGTACAACGACTATCTGCAGTGGGTGGCCGGGCACTTCGACCATCTCTGCCACTACGGCGAAGAGGTGGTGGATGTGGAGCCGGTGCGTGAAGGCGAGCAGATCACCCGTTTGCGCGTGCATTCACGCGGTCTGGACGGTCGCAGCTACGCGCGCACGGCGGGCAATATGGTGTTTGGCATTGGCGGCGTGCCGGCGATTCCGGCCGCTTTTGAAGCGCTGCAAGACGCCCGCGTGTTCCATGCCGCGCACTATCTGGAGCGGCTGGATGCCCTGGTGCACAGCCAGGGCACGCCGCGGCGCATTGCGGTGCTGGGCGGTGCGCAGAGCGCGGCCGAGGTGTACCTGGATCTGGTAGGGCGCTTTGGCGATGCCGAGGTGACCTTGATCACCCGTGGCGATGTGCTGATGCCGGCGGACGACAGCCCGTTCGTGAACGAGATCTTCCATCCGCAATTTACCGACGTTATCTACCAGCAGCCGCAGGACGTGCGCCGCGCCACGCTGGAGCGCTTTCGCAGTACCAACTACTCGGTGGTGGACCTGGACCTGATCCAGCAAATCTACAAGCTGCTGTACGAGCAGCGGGTGCGCGGTGTGCAGCGCTGCCAGCTGTGGTCCGGCAAGGAGGTGACGCAGGCGCGTGCCACCGGTACGGGCATCCAGCTGGCTTTACGCCACCAGACCAGCGGGGCGACGGAGCAAGCCGAATTCGATGCCGTGGTGCTGGCCACCGGCTACCGGCGCGACGACCATAAACGCTTGCTGGGCGGCTTGGCCGAATACATATCCGATGGCTACACCGTGGGGCGTGACTACCGCCTGCATACCACGAAGAACTTCTTGCCCCGGATTTACCTGCAAGGTTGCTGTGAAGACAGCCACGGCTTGAGCGATACCTTGTTGTCGGTGCTGGCCGTGCGTTCCGTGGAAATTCTGGAATCGATGCTGGCAGACCGGCCGGAGCGCAGCCGCACGGTGCCAGGCGCCAAAGCGGCGCTGCCGGTCGCCGTGTGATGCGGCTCTAGCCGCTTTCTTCTTTTTTCGCGTTGTGAGTGCCTGCTTCAGGCGCTCACTTTTTGTTGCTTGTCTGTTTGAATCAGGAGAAATGGAACTATGAACCCCTTGTTGGATGTCCGCCAACCCGCTGGGCGGGCCTGCTTGACGCCCTTGGCCCTGGCTTTGCTGAGCTTGTCGGCCTCCTCGTATGCGCAGGAAGGTACGCTGCCCGCGGTGGTGGTGAAGTCGGTGCAAGAGGGCGAGACGGCTATTCCTAGCTACCGCGCTTCGGTAGGCAGTGCAGGGGCCTTGGGGACGAAGGAGTTGCTGGACACCCCCTTTTCCTCCAGTGTTGCCACCAAGGAGTTCATCGCCAACCAGCAGGCCACGACGTTGGCCGAGGCGTTCAAGGCGGATGCCGCCGTATCCGCGCTGAACAACAGTATTTCGGGCGAGAACTCGCAGATCGCCATACGCGGCCTGCCATTGGACATGCTGAACGGAATCAAGATCAACGGCCTGAACACGGTGGTCTGGAACATGGATCTGCCGCTGGAGCATTTTGAGCAGATCAGCCTGCTCAAAGGCCTGTCGGGCTTTATGTATGGCTTCGGCTCGCCCGGCGGTATTGCCGACTACCAAACCAAGCGCGCGGGCAAAAATCCGGTG
This sequence comes from Rhodoferax sp. GW821-FHT07F03, assembly GCF_059418745.1. NCBI lineage: Bacteria > Pseudomonadati > Pseudomonadota > Betaproteobacteria > Burkholderiales > Comamonadaceae > Rhodoferax > Rhodoferax sp. GW821-FHT07F03. Next base: position 128,647 of record NZ_JBWKQM010000011.1, on the reverse strand, counting down.
TCGTCGGTCAAGCTGGGCTACAGCACCGAGTCCCAGTATGTGCTGCAGGCTGACATTGGTCGCCGCTTTGGCGAAGACGAGCGCATGGGGCTGCGTGTGAACGCCGTGCATGAAGGTGGTGACACCTATTTGAATTCCCCCATCAAACGGGATTCGGTCTCAGCGGCTTTCGACGTGCGCCTGACGCCTACTTTGCAGTGGTCCATCGACGGCCTGTACCAAAAGCGTAAGGTGAACAGTTCCTTGTTTGCCATCTCCCTGGCCGACGGTGTGTCCACGCCCACGCCGGTGGACGGCAGCCAGGCTTTGAGCCAGGATTTCACTTACCACCAGACCGTGATGGGGACCATCGGCACCGAGCTGCATTGGAACTTCGCCAAGGACTGGGACATGAGCGTAGGCTACCGTGGCATGCGCCAGACGCGCACCAATTACGACAGCTTTCTCACGGTGACCGACAACGCGGGCAACTACACCGATGATCTGTACCGCTGGTACAGCAAACAGCAAAGCGATGCGGCGAACCTGATGTTTACCGGCAAAGTGCAAACCGGCTCCATCGGCCATGACCTGACGTTTGGCACCAGCATCCAGCGCGGCAAGCGCATCAACGGCGTGAACTTTGGCGACGACACCCTGGGCACCAACAACCTGTACCACGTTGTGGCGCTGGCCAACCCAGGTAATGCGGTGGACCAGACCCTGGGAGAGGCCTCCAACACCCGCGATGTGGGCGTGTTCGCCAGCGACACCATCCAGTGGACTCCGCAGTGGAGCAGCATCATCGGCGTGCGCCACAGCAACTACACCCAGAACGCCTACAACTACGATACCGATGGCTCTCTGGCAAACCACTATGCCAAGTCTGCGTGGTCCCCCACGCTGGCCTTGATCTGGAAGCCGGACGCCACCCTGTCGTATTACGCCAGCTATGTTGAATCCCTGGAACAGGGCGGCACGGCTCCGCTGACCACAACCAACGCCAACGCAACCTTTGGCCCGCTGAAGAGCAAACAGTACGAAATCGGCGTGAAGAAAGAGGGCAAGGGCTGGTCCACCGAGGCGGCGCTATTCCGTATCGAGCGCGGGCTGGAGTACACCAACAGCAGCAATGTCTATGTGCAGGAGGGCGGTCTGGTCTACCAGGGCCTGGACTTGTCCGGCCGTACAGAGCTGGCCCACGACTGGGCCTTGATGGGCAGCACGGTGCTGATGAATAGCCGCAACAAGAGCGACGACTCGACAGTCAATGGCAAGCGTGCCCAAAATGTGGCGGATGTCACGGCCAGCCTGCAAGTGGAATACAAGGTGCCGCAGATGCGGGGTCTGGTGCTGTCGGGCGGCGTTCGCCATGTGGGCCAACAGGCGCTGGAGAGCAGCAACACCCATATGCTGGGCAGCTACAAGTTGTATGACGTGGGTGCCCGCTACGTGACCAAGCTGGACGGCAAGGAAGTGACCTTCCGGGCCAACGTAGCCAACCTCACCAACACCAAATATTGGTTGGGCAGCTGGGGCTACGGTCTGATCCAGGGTGCGCCACGTACCCTGCACGCCAGTGCCGAAATCAACTTCTGATATCCAGGGTTGAAAACCTACCCCATGGGCGGTGCATGGGGTAGATAGTTCTTTGTTGCTTATTCGACGTTCTGCACCTGCTCGCGCATCTGCTCGATCAGCACCTTCATATCCACGGAAATCTTGGTCAGCTCCAGCGCGGCGGACTTGCTGCCCATGGTGTTGGCTTCGCGGTGCAGTTCCTGGATCAGGAAGTCCATGCGCTTGCCGACTTCGCCGCCCTTCTTCAGGATGCGTTCCATCTCGTCCAGATGCGAGTGCAGGCGGGTCAGTTCCTCGGCTACATCGATGCGGATGGCGAAAGAGGTGGCCTCGGTCAGCGCACGATCTTGCGCGGCTTCGGGCAGGGTGGCGCCATCGGTCAGCGCCATGGCTTCCTTCCAGCGCTCCAGGAAACGCTGGCGCTGCTGCTCCACCAGCTGGGGCACCAGGGGCACGGCCTTCTGGGCCAGGGCGCGCAGCTGGGTGATATGGCCTTTGAGCATGGTGGCGAGCCGGTCGCCTTCGCGCTGACGGGCTTCCACCAGCGCAGCCAGCACCGTGTCGGACAGGTTCAGCAGGTCGTCGGCCCAGTCGTGGGCCGGACCTTGCTCGCTGGACGCCAGGCGGATCACGTCGGCCACACTGAGCGGCGCGGCTTGGGGCAGCCAGGCCTTGACCGAGTCCTGCAGTGAATTCACGCGCTGCATCAAACGTGGCGACGGGTCGGGCAGGCTGCCGCTGGCGGTGTTTTCGATAGCGGCGCGCACTTCCACCTTGCCGCGCTTAAGCTTGGCCATAACGCGCTCACGCAGCGCGGGTTCGTGGCTGCGCAGCTCGTCGGGCAGCTTGAAGGTCAGGTCCAGGAAGCGGCTGTTGACTGAGCGGATTTCCAGCCCCAGGCGGCGCGCGGAGTTGCTTTTGGATTCGGATTCCGGGGTGTTGGCGGCGCTGCTGTGCTGGGCACTGGCATAGCCGGTCATGCTGTAAACTGGCATTAGATGGTACTTATCGTTGCAATGGCCCGAGAATAACTGGGTTACGTTGCAGAGCCGCTCTCCCCACCAAATTTATGTCCAAGATCAAACCGGCCACGCTACCGCCAGGCACTGTTGTAGGGGGTTACCGCATTGTCCGGCGCCTGTCCTCCGGCGGCTTCGGCGTGGTGTATCTGGCCGGCGATAACGAAGGCGGGCAGGTGGCCCTGAAGGAGTACCTGCCTTCGTCTTTGGCGACCCGTGCCGCTGGCGAGCTGCTACCCCAGGTGCCACCCGAAAAGCTGTCGCTCTACCGCCTGGGCCTGAAGAGCTTTTTCGAAGAAGGCCGCTCGCTGGCGCAGATTTCCCACCCCTCGGTGGTCAGCGTGCTGAATTTCTTCCGCGAGAACGAAACCGTTTACATGGTGATGAACTACCTGGAGGGCGCGACCCTGCAGGACTTCATCATCACCTCGCGCGATTTGCGCAAGCAGAAGGTGTTCCGCGAATCCACCATCCGCAGCCTGTTCGACGAGATCCTGCGCGGCCTGCGCATCGTGCACCAGCACAAGATGCTGCACCTGGACATCAAGCCCGCCAATATCTTCATCACCGACGACAACAAGGCGGTGCTGATCGATTTTGGTGCGGCCCGCGAAGTGCTGAACAAGGAAGGCAACTTCATCCGCCCCATGTACACCCCCGGCTTTGCCGCCCCCGAGATGTACCGGCGCGACGCTTCCATGGGCCCGTGGACCGATATTTATGCCATCGGCGCCTGCATTTACGCCTGTATGCAGGGCTATCCGCCGAACGAGGCGCCGCAGCGCCTGGAGAAAGACCGCCTGGCCCTGGCCTTGTCGCGTCTGCGCGGCATCTATTCCGACAACCTCATCGAGGTGGTGGAATGGTGCATGTCGGTAGACCCGTTGTCGCGGCCGCAGTCGGTCTTTGCATTGCAAAAAGAGCTCAGCCGCGAAGGCGAGCGCCGCTATACCAAGTTGTCCGTGGCTGAAAAGCTGCGCCTGCAGTTCGACACCCTGGTGTCTGATACCAAAAAGAACGTGCGTGATGCCACCGGCATCGGCGCCACACCCAAGTGAAGTTTTCTGTATTCCAGGTCAGCCGCAAGGGCGGTCGCGCCAAAAATGAAGACCGCATGGGCTATTGCTACACCCGCGAGTCCGGTTTGTTTTTACTGGCCGACGGTATGGGTGGCCACCCGGAGGGCGAGGTGGCGGCACAGCTGGCCTTGCAGTCCGCCTCCGCGCTGTACCAGAAGCAAGCCCAGCCTTCGCTGCCCAATGTCACCGAGTTTTTGACCGCAGCCATTCTGGCAGCGCACGAACAGATATTGCGTTACGCGGGCCGTACCGGCATGCTGGATTCACCACGCACCACTTTTGTGGCGGCGGTGGTGCAGGGCAGCACGGCGACCTGGGTGCACTGCGGCGATTCGCGCCTGTATGTGGTGCGCGACGGCCTGCTGCTCACCCGCACCCGCGACCACTCCTATGCCGAGCAAAGCCGTTCCGATGGACGCACGCCCCCCGGGCCGGTGAACCGCAACGTGCTCTATACCTGTCTGGGCGCGTCGGTGCGGCCGGTGTTCGATATCACCGGGCCTATCGTGCTGCACCAGGGTGACAAGATCATGCTGTGCTCGGATGGGCTGTGGGATAGCTTGCCGGACGAAGACATCGTGCGCGTTCTTAGCCAGTCACCGGTGTCCGAGGCCGTACCCGATCTGGTGGAGCAGGCGCTGCGCAAGGCGGGCGCCACCAGCGACAACGTTACCGTAATGGCGATCGAGTGGGAAACCCCGGACCCCTTTGAGTCCACGCGAGGCATTTCCACCGAATCCATACAGGACGGCGTGTTTGCTTCGTCCATTCAGGCCAGCGGACCCGGCAGCGGGCTGGATGAGCTGGACGACGCTGCCATAGAACGCTCGATTGCCGAGATCAACGAAGCCATCCGCCGTTCTGCGATCAAACGAGGCTGATACCCGCCATGGGTGCAGGGCCGGGAGCCCGGCGGAGCCGGTCCCACGGTCTTCCCTGGGATGGAGCGGGCACATTTATCACCCATTTTGGAACCAGACCATGACTGAATTTGTCCGTAATGGCGGCCGTGCCGCCGACCAGCTGCGCCCGGTGCGCATCACCCGGGGCTACACCATCCACGCCGAAGGTTCGGTGCTGATCGAGTTCGGCAATACCAAGGTGCTGTGCACAGCCTCCGTGGAAGAGAAAGTGCCCGGCCACAAGAAGGGCAGCGGCGAGGGCTGGGTGACCGCCGAATACGGCATGCTGCCGCGCGCCACCCACAGCCGCAGCGACCGTGAGGCCGCGCGCGGCAAGCAAACCGGCCGCACCCAGGAGATCCAGCGCCTGATCGGCCGGTCCCTGCGGGCTGTGTTTGACCTGAAGCTACTGGGCGAGCGCACCATCCACCTGGACTGCGACGTGCTGCAGGCCGACGGCGGCACGCGTACCGCCGCCATTACGGGCGCTTTTGTTGCGGCGCAGGACGCGGTCAGCACCTTGCTGCAGGCCGGCAAGATCAAGGTCACGCCCATCACCCATAGCGTGGCCGCCATCTCGGTCGGCATCGTGGACGGCACGCCGCTGCTGGACCTGGAATACACCGAAGATGCCGCCTGCGACACCGATATGAACGTGGTGATGACCGGCGCCGGCCATTTCGTCGAAGTGCAGGGCACGGCCGAGGGCGTGCCCTTTACGCGTGCCGAGATGGACGCGCTGCTGAATCTGGCGGAAAAAGGCATTGTGGAACTGATGGCCCTGCAACAGCAGGCGCTATTGAATTAAGAGCTGCTACCGCAGATTGAATAAGCGCTAGAGGCCTATTTGTTATGAAAATCGTATTGGCATCGAATAACGCGGGCAAGCTGTTTGAACTGCAAGCCCTGTTCGCCCCGTTGGGTGTGGAACTGGTGGCGCAGGGCACCTTGGGTATTCCCGAGGCGGCAGAGCCCTTCCATACCTTTGTTGAGAATGCTTTGGCCAAGGCCCGGCACGCAGCCGAGCACAGCGGCCTGCCCGCCGTGGCCGACGACGCCGGCCTGTGCGTCGATGCGTTCGGCGGCCTGCCGGGCGTGCAGACGGCGTACTACGCCACCCAGTTTGGCTACCCCAAGGGCGACGACAACAATGTGCGCGCGTTGCTGGAGCAGATGGCGCATATCGACAACCGCCGCGCCGCGCTGGTCAGCACCCTGGTGGCCGTGCGCAGCCCGCAAGACCCGGAGCCGCTGATCGCTGTCGGCCGTGCCGTGGGCGAGATCACCCGTGCACCGCAGGGCGAGAATGGCTTTGGCTTCGACCCGGTGATGTTTCTGCCGCAGTTTGGCAAGACCTTTGCCGAGCTCAGCCCCGAGGTGAAAAACGCCAACAGCCACCGCGGCCAGTCCTCGCGCGCGATGCTGGCGCTGATGCGTGAGCGCTGGTTGCCATGAAAGACCTGCAGCACTACATGCGCCCCGGCCTGCTGCAGCTGGCCGCGCTGCCGCCGTTGTCGCTGTATGTGCACCTGCCCTGGTGCCTGAAGAAATGCCCGTACTGCGATTTCAACTCGCATGAGTTGCGGGCCGATGGCGCGCAGACTTTGCACCCGGCCGCGAGCCTGGCTGCTCCTGTTCCCACGAACGAAGTGCCCGAGCAGCGCTACATCGATGCGCTGATGGCCGATCTGGAGGCCGCGCTGCCGCTGGTCTGGGGCCGCACGGTGCACAGCATCTTCATAGGCGGCGGCACGCCCAGCCTGTTTTCGCCGCTGGCGATAGACCGGCTGATTGGCGACATCCGCGCCCGACTGCGGCTGGAGCCGGACTGTGAAATCACCATGGAGGCGAACCCTGGCACCTTCGAGAAAGACCGCTTCCGCGCCTACCGTAGCGCCGGCGTGACGCGCTTGTCGGTGGGGGTACAGAGCTTCAACGACGCGCACCTCAAAGCCCTGGGCCGTGTCCACGACAGCGCCCAGGCGCTGGCAGCGGTGCAGGAGGCGGCCCAGTCGTTTGATACCTTCAACCTCGACATCATGTACGCGCTGCCTGGTCAGACGCTACAGGATTTAGAGCGGGATATGCAGACAGCGCTTGCGCTGGGGCCTAAACACATCAGTATTTACCAATTGACCATCGAGCCCAACACCTATTTCGCCAAGTTCCCGCCGCAGGTGCCCGAGGACGACCTGGGCTACGACATGCTGGACAAGATCACCGAGATGACCACGGCCGCCGGCATGCAGCGCTACGAAGTGTCTGCCTACGCGCTGCCCGGCCACGCCTGCGTGCACAACCAGAACTACTGGCAGTTTGGCGACTACCTGGGCATTGGCGCGGGCGCGCACAGCAAGCTCAGCTTTGCCCACCGCATCGTGCGCCAGGTGCGCTTTCGCGAACCCAAGCTGTACATGGACAACGCGCTGGCCGGCAATGCCGTGACCCAGGACGAAGACATTGCGCGCGCCGAGCTGCCGTTCGAATTCATGCTGAACGCCTTGCGTTTGCGCGAAGGCTTCGAGCTGCCGCAGTTCACCGAGCGGACCGGCCTGCCACTGACCCGCATCCAGAAGGGGCTGGCCGAGGGCGAGAGCAAGGGCCTGCTGCAGCGCGACGGTGTACGCGTACGGCCCACCGAGCGTGGTTTCGACTTTTTGAGCGATTTGCAGGCGCTATTTCTGGCCGATACGCCCCCGGTCCGGGAGTAGGTAAAGTCTTGTGTACTTGGGGTAACGGCCGGGTAGTTTGGCGGGTGCGCCGATAAAATTGTCTAGACAATTAATCGCGCTGTAATGTCGCCTCCCCGCTACGGATGGCGCATACCGCCACCGTTCGAGAGCCCCGCATGAGTACCTCCACCGCTCCCTCTGCATCGAAGTTCGGCACCGTTTTACGGGTGACCAGTGGCAACTTCATGGAGATGTTCGACTTCTTCCTGTTCGGCTTTTACGCCACCTACATTGCCAAGACCTTCTTCCCGGCGGCGGATGAGTTTGCGTCGCTGATGTTCACCTTCATGACCTTTGGCGCGGGCTTTCTGATGCGGCCGCTGGGCGCCATCTTCCTGGGCGCTTATGTGGACCGTGTGGGGCGGCGGCAGGGCCTGATCGTGACCCTGGCGCTGATGGCTACCGGCACCGTGCTGATCGCCTGTGTGCCCGGCTATGCCAGCATCGGCTATCTGGCGCCGGCCCTGGTGCTGACAGGGCGCTTGCTGCAGGGCTTCTCGGCGGGCGTAGAGCTGGGCGGCGTATCGGTCTACCTGGCCGAAATGGCCACGCCGGGCCACAAGGGCTTTTATGTGAGCTGGCAGTCTGCCAGCCAGCAGGTGGCCATCATCGTCGCCGCTGCGCTGGGCTATGCGCTGAACATCTGGCTGACGCCGCTGCAGATTGGCGACTGGGGTTGGCGCGTACCATTCTTCATCGGCTGCCTGATCGTGCCGGTGCTGTTCGTGCTGCGCCGCTCGCTGCAGGAAACCGAGGAGTTCAAGCAGCGCAAGCACCGGCCTGACACGCGCGCCATCTTCCGCTCCATGTTGGACAACTGGGGCTTGGTGATCGCCGGCATGATGCTGGTGGCCATGACCACGGTGTCGTTCTACTTGATCACGGTCTACACCCCCACATTCGGCAAAAGCGTGCTGCACTTGAGCACCACCGACGCGCTGGTGGTGACCCTGTGCGTGGGCATTTCCAACTTCATCTGGCTGCCGGTGATGGGCGCGCTGTCGGACCGGATTGGCCGGCGCCCGATTCTGATCTTCTTTACTGTGCTGACCATCGTCAGCGCCTACCCGGCCATGGCCTGGCTGACGGCCGACCCCAGCTTCTCCAAGATGCTGTCGGTGGAGCTGTGGTTGTCCTTCCTGTACGCCAGCTATAACGGCGCGATGGTGGTGGCGCTGACCGAGGTGATGCCGGTGGAGGTGCGTACCGTGGGCTTCTCGCTGGCCTACAGCCTGGCGACGGCGATCTTTGGCGGCTTTACTCCGGCCATCGCCACGGGCCTGATTGAGGCCACCGGCAACAAGGCCGCGCCGGCCATGTGGATGTCGTTTGCCGCCGTGTGCGGGCTGATTGCCACCCTGGTGCTGTACCGCAAGCGCGCGGTCATGGCGCTGGCGCACTGATCCAACCTATTCCTTCTCGCTGTCCAGCCGCTGTTGTTCCAGCAGTTGCTGGACTTCCTGCTCGGACAGCTGGGGTTCGGTGCTGGCGTTATCGCCATGCCACACCAGCTGTGGCCATAGCAGCACGGCGGCGATCACCGCAGCCTGCACCAGCAGATAGGGCCACAGGGCCCGGCTGAGCGCGCGCATGGACAGGCGCTGGCGCAGCACGCTGCCGGCCATCAGGATGGCGTAGCCAAACGGCGGCAGTAAAAAGCCCATTTGCAGCACCAGCAGGGCCAGCACGGCCACCCAGGTGGCGTCCGGTACCAACACCAGCAGCGGCGGCATGGTGATGGGGATGATGACGAAGATGATCTCGAATGCATCCAGGATGAAGGCGCTGAGTAGCAGCATCAGCAGGCTGACGCAGGTAGCAGCCCAGGCGCCGCCGGGCAGGTGCTGCAGCGCATCGGCCATCCATACATCCGAGCCAAAGCCGCGCAGTACCAGGGTATAGCTGGTGGCTGCTACCAGCAGCGCAAACAGCGAGCCGCTGATGGCCAACGTGTCCTGCAGAATGACCTTGAACACTGGCCGCGTCAGGCTGCCCGATGCCACGCCGCCCAGCAGCAGCACCAGGGTGCCGGTGGCCGCGCCTTCCACCGCATACAGATAGCCCAGCGTTACAGATACCAGCAGCGCCAGGATGCCGGCCACGCTGGCCATCGCCAGCAGCCAGTCCTTGTTGCTCACGGCGGGCGCTGGGCCGATTGGCTCAGGCGCAGCACCTCGGTTGCGCCACCAGGCCACGGCGCCAAACAGCAGTGCCAGGGCTACGGCCGGGCCTAGCGCACCGTGGAATACGTCCTGGGTGTTGAGTATGCGCACCATCTGCCCGGTGCTGTTCACTGCTTCGGTATGGGCGCGCATCATGGCGTCGCCCAGCAGTATCAGCACCAATGAGGGCGGCACCACTACGCCCAGGGTGCTGGCGCTGCAGACCAGGGCCGCGCTGCGCTCGGCCGCTACGCCCTGCGCCGCCAGGCGCTGGCCCACGGCGCGCGACAGCATGCTGATGCTGGCGCCTACCGAGCCGTTCATGGGGGCCAGCAATGCGCCCAGGCCCATGCCGGCCAGATACGGCGCGGCCGGTGTGCGGTGCAGCAAACGCAAGGCCACGCGGAACAGGATGTCCATCAGCGGCAGGCGGTTCAGCAGGGCGCCCGCCAGCACGTACAGTGGCAGAGCTTGCAGCAGGTCGTGCTCCAGCAGGCCTAGCAGACGCAAGGGCAGGGCGTACAACAGGGGCAGTGCCAGGGCGCCCGTCAGCAGGCCGCCTAGCGAGAACAGGGTGGCGGTGCCGACCAGCACCACCCAGGCCGGCAGGCCGCTGGTCGCCATGGCGATGGCCGTGGCCAGCAGCATCCACAGACCGGTATTGCCCATCAATCAGCGGGCTGCGCCGTTGGGGGCAGGCACAGGTCCACGATGGTTTGCAGCACCAGCAGCCCGGCGAGCAGCAGCACACCAATTTTCAGGATGAAGTAGCCGGGCGTGAAGCTGTCCGGAAAGGCTTCCAGTTGGCGCAGCGACTGCCACACCATGGGAGCGGCGGTGTAGATGGTGAAGCCGGCCCAGGGCAGCACCAGGCCTGCACTGGCCCAGCGCAGCAGCCGTTGGCGCAGCCTGGCAGGGTAGTGCTGGGCCAGCACCTCGGGTGTCAAATGGGCGTGGCTGCGGGTGGCGGCCGTCATGGCGATGCTGACGTAGATGCCAAACAGCAGCTGGGCCATGTCATTGGCTTCGCGTGAATAGGCGTGGATGGCATCGCGCAAAGGCCATTGCAGGCATAGCAGCACGGCCAGCGGCAGCACGAGTAGGGCAGCGGCCTGGGTGGTGCGCTGCAGCCAAAGGTCCAGCCGACGTAGCCCACGGTGAGGCCAGGCGCTGGCGGCGTGAGGCATGGACCGGTGTGCTGGAGTTACGCCTAGTTGCGGGCGCGGCGCAGGCTGCTCAAGCGCTCGGAGATGCTGTCCAGGTCCAGCGCGTCCTGCGAGCAGATCAGGTATTTCTCCAGGTCCAGTACCGCCTGTGCGCTATTTCCCAGCGCAGCGTGGGCGAGGCCCCTGTCGCGGTATTCGCTCCAGGCTTCGGGAAGCAGCACGATCAGGCGGTTTTGCACGGCCAGCGCGCGGACCCAGTCGCTTTGCGAGGTGTGGATGTCCTTCAGGTTGCGCAGCATGCGGGCCAGGATGTCGCGCGACGGTGCGGCCTGCAGGTACAGGCCCAGCGGGGCTTCGAAGTCGTCCACCAGGCCGTTATGGCGGATAAAGGGCTCCAGCCGCTCGGACAGCTCTTCCCGGCTCAGCGACTGGCCGGTGAATGGGTCCATCACCACCTGACCCTTGGGCAGGTTGACCTTGACCATGAAATGGCCGGGGAAGGCCACGCCACGCACCGCCAGGCCTATGCCCTGGGCCAGCTCCATCCACAGCACGGCCAGTGAGATGGGGATGCCTCGGCGGGTGCGTAGCACCGCGTTCAGGTAGCTGTTGTCGGGGTCGTAGTAGTCGTTGACGTTGCCGCCAAAGTTCAGATCGCGGTAGAAGAACTGATTCAGCGAGCGCAGGCGCTGCAACGGGGCGGAGTCGGGCGGCAGGCGGCGCTTCAGCCGGGCCAGCAGCTGGTCCATATCGCCCAGCACCTGTTCCATGTCCAATTCGGGGTATTCGTCTTGCGCCAGACTGGCCGCGGCCTCCAGCAGGGGCAGTTGTTCGTCGCTTTGCACCAACGAGGCAAAGTATTCAAGTGCGGTGGGTGCTTCGAAGCGGATCTGCATAACGTCTTTGTAGTGGAGCGTGGGGGCGTCGTCAAGCTACCGGACTCAATGCCGCAGAAGTTTACGTATCTTTAAGCCGGATGCCCATAGTGCTACGAAATAAATAGCTGCTGACGCAAGTAATACCAGCGCTAGAAGCCCAATTCGTTCCAATTTTGCGTGCTGGTAGTGGGTCCAGGGCACGGCATTTGCCGCCCACAGCAGGAAGATTGCCAGCAAGGCGCTGGACGCCAGCACCTGCAGAATGAACTTCCACCAGCCCGGCAGAGGCTGGTAGCTGCCGCGCTGGCGCAGCCCAATCAGCAGCCAGCTGGCGTTCACCATCGCGCCCAGGCCGACCGACAAGGTCAGCGCCGCGTGCTGGAATACCGGTACCAGCGCAAAGTTGAAGAGCTGGGTGATCACCAACACAGCCACCGCAATGCGGGCTGGCGTCTTCATATTGTGGCTGGCATAAAAGCCGGGGGCCAGCACCTTGATGGCCACCACGCCCAGCAGGCCTACGCCCCAGCCCATCAGGGCGCGGGCGGTCTGTTCCACATCGCTTTCGGCAAACACACCGTAATGGAAGATGACGGCCACCAGCGGCGTGGCAAAGGTCAGCAGCGCCACCGAGCAGGGCACGGCCAGCAGCACCACCAGGCGCAGGCCCCAGTCCAGCATGGCGGAATATTGCTTGGGGTCGTTGGCCGCGCGAGCACCGGCCAGCTGGGGCATCAGCACCACGCCCAGGGCCACGCCCAGCATGGCGGTGGGGAATTCCATCAAGCGGTCGGCGCCGCTGATCCAGCTCACGCTGCCGGGCGCTAGGCGGGAAGCGATTTGGGTGTTGATGAAGATGGAAATCTGCGCCACACCCACGCCCAGCAACGCAGGCACCATCAGTTTTGCTACATTTTTGGTAGCTTCATCCGCCCAGGCAGTGCGCACGGCAGCCCAGCTGATGCCTATGCTTGGAAACAGGCCCAGGCGTTTCAGGGCGGGAATCTGTACTCCCAGCTGCAGCAGGCCGCCCAGCATCACACCGATGATTTGCGCGTAAATAGGTTCTATGCCGTGGTTGCGGAACCAGGGCGTGCCCCAGAAGGTCGCGGCGATCATGGCGATGTTCAGCAGCACCGGCGTGGCGGCCGGCACGGCGAAGATGCGCCAGGTATTCAGAATGCCGGAGGCCATGGACACCAGCGAGATGAACAGGATGTAGGGGAACATCCAGCGCGTCATCACAGTGGCTGCCGCATAGGCTTGTGGCTCCTGCTGCAGGCCGCCGGCCATGCCCCAGACCAGCAGCGGCGCCCCTATTACTCCCAGAACACAGGTGATGGCCAGCACCCAAGTGAGCAAGGTGGCCACGTGGTCTATCAGCTGCTTGGTGGCGTCCTGCCCATGGGTGGCCTTGCTGGCCGCCAGCACCGGCACAAAGGCCTGGCTGAACGCGCCTTCGCCAAACAGGCGGCGGAACAGGTTAGGTATGCGGAACGCCACGTAGAACGCGTCGGTCATGGCGTTGGCGCCAAAGGTGGCGGCAAATAGCTGGTCGCGGACCAGGCCGCCCACGCGGGAGGCCAGGGTCAGAAGGGAGATGGTGGATGCAGATTTGAAGAGGCTCACCCGGCGAGTGTAGCCCGCCAGATGGGCTTGGCTGTCTGGGGTTCTGCTGCCTGCTATAATGGTGGGCTTTGCTGGCAACATCCTCTAACACCTAAGGAATATATTATGGCAACCAAGCCTAAGAAAAAGAACCCCCGCCTGGCCTCCGGCCGCAAGCGCGTCCGCCAGGACATCAAGATCAATGCCGCGAACACCTCGCTGCGTTCCAAATACCGTACCGCTGTGAAGAACGTTGAAAAAGCCGTTCTCGCTGGCGACAAGACCAAAGCCACCGAACTGTTTGCCAAGATGCAAGCTGTGGTGGACACGGTTGCCGACAAGGGCATCTTCCACAAGAACAAGGCAGCTCGCGATAAGAGCCGTCTGAGCACCAAGGTGAAGGCGCTGGGCGCCGCACCTGTAGCTGCTTAATTTTTTAAGCAAACCGCCCGGACTGCTTAGCGTGAGCTAGTTAGTCCGCCGTTTTGTGGGTGCGCTGCCAGCACAGCAAAAAACCGCCAGAGCGCAAGCTCTGGCGGTTTTTTCGTTATGGAATTTGGTTTTTGTGTTGCATGCCCCCGGTGAGGGGCAGTCAGCGCTTTATTTGGACGTGGCGTCGGGGATCAGGCAGGCTTCGGCTACTTGCAGGCCGTTGTCGCGGGCGAAATTGATGGCGAAGTCCCAGGCCATTACGTCGTAGTCGCGCAGTTCGTGGTTCAGGATCACGCACTTGATGCCGTTGATGGTGGTGGGCACGCACCAGGGGGAGTAGCTGAGGTGGCTGCCGGGCTGGGCACCACCGGGGCGAAACTGGCTCAACACGCCGGCCAGGCGCTCGGCCCAGTCACTGGGGCGGAAGGTTTTTCCGTTGCTCGTGACACCTTGGATAAAGACTTCTTTGGCAGCTTTGGAAACCATCAGGTGGGGCTTTTGAGTAGGGGTTTGGTGCATCCCAGATGGGAGTTCTGCGAGGCAGCAATGGACCGGATCATAGCGGCAATAGGCCTGTTTGCGGTGCTCTGTTGCACTGCACAAGAATTGTATCTTATATAAGACTTGAGGCTTTTCTGTGGGGTCTATCCAGGCCGCCAGGCATTGCAGTAATGCGCAATTGTCAAAAAACCGTGCAATCTCTACGCCTAAAATTGCGTTTCAGCGGTTCTGTTGACCCTGAATCCCCGTTTATTTTGGAGAACTGCATGACCGCTTTCATTGAGGCTTCCTCACCCCACACCATGAACACCTATGGCCGACTGCCGATTGCGCTGTCGCATGGCCAAGGCGTGCGAGTGTGGGATGTGAACGGCAAGTCTTACCTGGACGGCCTGGGCGGCATCGCGGTCAACACGCTGGGCCACAACCACCCCAAGCTGGTGCCAGCCCTGCAGGACCAGATCGCCAAGATCATCCACAGCTGCAACTACTACCATGTGCCCAACCAGGAAAAGCTGGCCGCCAAGCTGGTGGAGTTGTCGGGCCTGACGAATGTGTTTTTCTGCTGCACCGGCCTGGAAGCCAACGAAGCCGCCTTGAAGCTGGCGCGCAAGTTCGGCCATGACAAGGGTATCGAGCGCCCCGAGATCGTGGTCTATGAAAAAGCCTTCCACGGCCGCAGCATTGCCACGCTCAGCGCCACCGGCAACGAGAAGATCCAGAAGGGCTTTGGCCCCATGGTCGAAGGCTTCATCCGCGTGCCGCTGAACGATATCGAGGCCTTGAAGAAGGCCACCGAGGGCAACCCCAATGTGACGGCGGTGTTCTTCGAGACCATCCAGGGCGAGGGTGGCGTGAACCCCATGCGCATCGAATACCTGCAGCAGGTGCGCAAGCTCTGCGATGAGCGCGACTGGCTGCTGATGATCGACGAAGTGCAGTGCGGCATGGGCCGTACCGGCAAATGGTTTGCCCACCAGTGGGCGGGCATCAAGCCCGATGTGATGCCGCTGGCCAAGGGCCTGGGCTCGGGCGTACCGGTGGGTGCGGTGGTGGCTGGCCCCAAGGCCGCCCATATCTTCCAGCCCGGCAACCATGGCACGACCTTCGGCGGCAACCCCCTGGCCATGCGCGCCGGGGTAGAAACCATCCGCATCATGGAAGAAGAAGGCTTGCTGGAGAACGCGGCCACGGTTGGCGCCCACTTGCAGGCGGCGTTGCGCCGTGAGCTGGCCGGTGTGGAAGGTTTCGTGGAAGTGCGCGGCCAGGGCCTGATGATTGGCGTGCAGCTGGTCCGCCCCTGCGGCGTGCTGGCGCAGCGTGCGGTGGATGCCGGCCTGCTGATCAGCGTCACCGCCGACAGCGTGATCCGTCTGGTGCCGCCGCTGATCATGACGGCCGCCGAGGCCGATGAACTGGTTGGCATTCTGTGTCCCTTGGTCAAGCAATTTTTGGCAGAACCCGTATGAAGCACTACCTGCAATTCAGCGACTTCAGCGCCGAGGAATACGCCTACCTGTTTGAGCGTGCGGCGCTGATCAAGAAGAAGTTCAAGTCCTACGAAAAACACCATTCCCTGGTGGACCGTACGCTGGCCATGATCTTTGAAAAGGCCTCCACCCGCACCCGCGTGAGCTTCGAAGCCGGCATGTACCAGCTGGGCGGCAGCGTGGTGCACCTGACCACCGGCGACAGCCAGCTGGGCCGGGCCGAGCCCATCGAAGACAGCGCCAAGGTCATCAGCCGCATGGTCGATCTGGTGATGATCCGCACCTTCGAGCAGACCAAGATCGAGCGCTTTGCCGAGCATTCGCGCGTGCCGGTCATCAACGGCCTGACCAACGAGTTCCACCCCTGCCAGATCCTGGCCGACATCTTCACCTACATCGAGCAGCGCGGCAGCATTGCCGGCAAGACGGTGGCCTGGGTGGGTGACGGCAACAACATGGCCAATACCTGGCTGCAGGCCAGCGAGATCCTGGGCTTTACCGTGCACGTCAGCACCCCTAGCGGCTACGAGGTCGACCAGTCCGTGGCCGGCCTGCGTTCCAGCGACAGCTACAAGGTCTTTAAAGACCCGATGCAGGCCTGTGCTGGCGCCGACCTGGTCACCACCGATGTGTGGACCAGCATGGGCTACGAGGCCGAGAACGAGGCACGCAGACTAGCTTTTGCCGACTGGTGCGTGGATACGGAAATGATGCGTACTGCCAAGCCCGACGCGCTGTTCATGCACTGCCTGCCTGCGCACCGCGGCGAGGAGGTCGAAGCCGATGTGATCGACGGCCCGCAGTCGGTGGTGTGGGACGAGGCCGAGAACCGCATGCATGTGCAAAAGGCGCTCATGGAATACCTGCTGCTCGGACGGGTGGCATAAGTTGCAAGCCACCTGGCCGGCAGGCTGGGTGCTATTTATTTAATAGCTTCTCGCGCAGGTAATACCTGCGCTAGAAGCTATTTTTGTATATGAAATGCCCTGGCGGCACAGTAGCGTTCGCGCACCACGGCTTGCCGATGCGGGCCGGGTTTCAGAATTTACCGGCTGTTGGAAATAACCGACACCACGCGGTTTTTAGCGGTGATACCTTCGCCGCACTATGCAAAACCTCTGGGATATTTCACCCCCCATCGCCCCTGGCAGCCCGGTGTTTCCGGGTGATACACCGTACCAACAGCAGTGGACGGCAAGCATCTCGCCGGCCTGCCCGGTCAACGTCAGCGCGCTGACCCTATCGCCCCATGTCGGCGCCCACGCCGATGCGCCGCTGCACTACGACCCGCAGGGCCAGGCGATTGGTGCCGTCGATCTTGCACCGTATCTCGGCCCCTGCCGCGTCATCCACTGCATAGGCCGTGGCCCGCTAGTGCTGTGGGAGCATCTGGCCCATGCCGTGCAGGATCTGCCGCCGCACTTACCTCCCCGTGTGCTGGTGCGCACCTACCAGCACATGCCGGTGGACCGCTGGGATGGCGACCTGGCCGCCTATGCCCCCGACACCGTAGAGCGCCTGGCCGCGCTGGGCGTGATGCTGATCGGCATCGACACCGCCAGCATCGACCCGGCTGACAGCAAGACCCTGGACAGCCACCAGACTATTCGCCGTCTGAACCTGCGGGTGCTGGAAAACCTGGTGCTCGATGACGTGCCCGAGGGCGACTACGAACTCATCGCCCTGCCGCTGAAGCTGATGACCGCCGATGCATCCCCCGTGCGCGCTGTTTTGCGCTCACTTTGAATCTGAGAAGGAAGAACCGTGACGACTTTGCATGACTGCCTGCGCCTGGACGCGCTGGACCCCTTGGCGCCGCTGCGCGCCCATTTCAGCCTGCCGCCCGGCGTGATTTACCTGGACGGCAACTCGCTGGGTGTGCTGCCCGCGGCCACGGCCGCCCGCGTCGCCCAGGTGGTGACGCAGGAGTGGGGCACCGACCTGATCAAGTCCTGGAACAGCGCCGGCTGGTTCGACCTGCCGCAGCGCCTGGGCAACCAGATTGCACCGCTGATCGGTGCGGGCCAGGGCGAGGTGGTGGCCACCGACAGCACCTCGGTCAATTTGTTCAAGGTGCTGACCGCCGCGCTGAACATGGCGGCTACCGATGCGCCGCAACGCAAGCTGGTGGTCAGCGAGCGCAGCAACTTCCCCACCGATTTGTACATCGCCGAATCGCTGTGCCGCCAGCATGGCTTCACGCTGCAACTGGTCGAGCCCGAAGAGATCGCTACCGCCTTGACTCCGCAGGTCGCGGTGCTGATGCTGACCCACGTGAACTACCGCACCGGCGCCATGCACGACATGCCGGCCGTCACGCAAGCGGCGCACGAGGCCGGCGCGCTGATGCTATGGGACCTGGCACACAGTGCCGGCGCCGTGCCGGTGGATTTGACGGCTGCCAAGGCCGATTTCGCGGTCGGCTGCGGCTACAAATACCTGAACGGGGGGCCCGGCGCGCCGGCCTTTGTGTGGGTGAACACTGCGCATGCCGAGCGCTTCTGGCAACCGCTGGCCGGCTGGTGGGGCCACGCCACGCCGTTCGAGTTCACCCCCGACTACCGGCCGGCCCCCGGCGTGACGCGCTATCTGTGCGGCACCCAGCCCATGATCAGCCTGGCGGCGCTGGAATGCGGGCTGGATGTGTTCGACGCGGCCGGCCGCATCGTGCCCAACCAGAGCGCCATGCAGACCTTGCGCCAGAAGTCGCTGGCCCTGACCGATTTGTTCATTGAACTGGTCGAGCAGCGCTGCGCCGGCCACGGGCTCGGCCTGGCAACTCCGCGCGAACACGCCCAACGTGGCTCGCAGGTCTGCCTGAGCAAGGCCGAAGGTGCCTACGCCATCGTGCAGGCGCTGATCGCCCGTGGCGTGATTGGCGACTACCGTGCTGGCAATGGCGCCCAGCACCCGGACATCCTGCGCTTTGGCTTCACGCCGCTGTACCTGGGCTATGAAGACGTGTGGAATGCGGTAGACCAGCTGCAGCAGGTGCTGGAAAGCGAAGAATGGCGCCGGCCCGAGTTCAACCAGAAGCACGCGGTGACCTGAAGCATTGCGGGACAGACCAACGCACCTTCACGCAGTGAAGCGCGTTGCTCTGTCCTCAACTGATTGAATACCATGACAAAATCTATAGACATCGTTCGCCAGGAGGGAGCCCAGCTGGACTTCAGCCAGTCCATGAGCTACGGCGACTACCTGCAGTTGGACGCCTTGCTGGGCGCGCAAAAGCCCTTGTCGCCCGCGCACGATGAGCTGCTGTTCATCGTTCAGCACCAGACCAGCGAGCTGTGGATGAAGCTGATGCTGCACGAGCTGCACGCGGCCATGCGCTGTGTGGCGGCGGACGATCTGCACAGCGCCTTCAAGATGCTGGCCCGTGTGTCCAAGATCATGGCCCAGCTGGTCCATGCCTGGGACGTGCTGGCCACCATGACGCCGCCCGAGTACAGCGCCATGCGGCCCTACCTGGCCAGTTCCAGCGGCTTCCAGAGTGCGCAGTACCGCTGCATCGAATTTGCGCTGGGCAACAAGAATGCGGCCATGCTCAAGCCGCATGCGCACCGGCCGGATTTGCTGGCGCTGGTGCAGGCCGCGTACGAGGCACCTTCGCTGTACGACGAGTCGCTGCGCCTGATGGCGCGGCGTGGACTGGCCATTCCGGCGGACCATCTGCAGCGCGACTGGACCCAGCCCTATGTGGCCGCCGCCGCCGTGGAGCAGGCCTGGCTGGTGGCCTACCGCGACCCGCGCGAGCACTGGGACATTTACCAACTGGGTGAGAAGCTGACCGATCTGGAAGACGCGTTCCGCCTTTGGCGCTTCCGCCACGTCACCACGGTGGAACGGGTGATTGGCTTCAAGCGCGGCACGGGTGGCACGGGCGGCGTGAGCTATCTGCGCAAGATGCTGGACGTGGTGCTGTTCCCGGAGATCTGGACGCTACGTACCAACTTGTAAGCTTTTCAGGCCGCTGGCGCAGATATTACCTGCGCTGGGAGCTATGAAGTTTGTAGCAATTACGGCGCAGGTGGCGTGTAGCCGTACAGCCAGGGCTGGTCCATCAGCCGTTCTCCCCCCAGCTGCATGGCGCGGTTCCGGCCCCAGCGTACCAAGCCGGTGGCGTGGAATATCTGGCCGTTGCGCACGGCCCGGGCCTGGACCTGGGCATTGCGCTGCCAGCGCTGTTGCGCATAGTGTTGCAGTGCGGCAGGGATAGGCTGGCCCGAGCCCAGCGCGGCGGCCAGCGCGGCGGCATCTTCAATCGCCATACCCGCGCCCTGGGCCAGGTAGGGGCGCATGGGGTGGGCCGCATCGCCCAGCAGCGCCACCCGGCCTTGCGCATGCTGGTGCGCGTCGACCATGGGCGGGCGGTCGCACAGCACCCACAGGCGCCAGCTGTCTATGGCTTGCACCAGGTCTTGCAGTGGCGCGCAGGCCTGGGTCAGCTTGGCACGCAGGTCGGCGGCGTTGGCGCTGTGGTCCCATTGCTCCAGACTGTCGGCGGGCCCGGGCCCGGGCCAGGGGCTTTGCACAATCGCCACCACATTCAGCCATTCACCCCGGCGTACGGGGTACTGCACCACGTGTAGCTTGTCGCCCAGCCAGGCCGTGACCTGCTGGGAGCGCAGATGTGCCGGCAGCTGGGCCTGGGGCACCAGGGCTCGGTAGGCCAGGTGGCCGGTGGCGCGCGGTGGGCCGTCATGCAGCAGCCACTGGCGCACGGGGCTCCACAGGCCATCAGCTCCGACCAGCACATGACCGGCATGGTCGTTGGTGGCAGTGCCGGCGTGCTCTGTCCAGCCTACCTGTACGCCGCCGTCATTTTGCTGGAACTGCTTTAGGGTGCGCTGCGTGTGCAGCTGTGCGTCGGTTCGCTGTTGCACTGCCGTGTGCAGCAGGGTGTGGAGGTCGGCACGGTGCACCGTGGCGTAAGGGGCGCCGTAGCGCTGCTGCATGGTCTGCCCTAGAGGCAGAACGCCTAGCTCCGCGCCATTGCGTGCATCGCGGGCCTGCAGCCGGTTCGGAAAAGCGACCACTCCCTGCAAGGCCTCGTCCAGTCCCCATTGGTATAGCTGGCGCACGACGTTGGGGCCTATCTGTATGCCTGCACCAACTTCGCTGAAGGTGCTAGCACGTTCAAACAAGGTGACTTTTTGGCCCGCAAGGCTGCAAGCCAGTGCCGCTGCCATTCCTCCGATGCCGCCACCGGCGACCAGTACATGTGTATCCATACGGCTGGATTTTGCCGTGTGCGCGTGGGCATTCCGCCTGTTGGACGGAGTGAGGGCGTTTGAATGTTGCGATGTGCCGCCTGTTACATCCGGCATTGAATCGATATGTATCAAAAACAGCCCATAATGGAGAATACGCAGCAAGAGAGGGCAGCTTTGTGATCACCGAAAAATCGATGAAAGTATGCTGTAAAGCGAATAAGAATAACTCCGTAGTTCAAGACATTCGATGAATTTTCCCCTGCAGAATGGCCCGCAGACCACGTTTGCGCTGGCTTCGGTATCCCCTTCGCAAAATAGCGTGTCCCGTCACAGACCAGTGGGTAGCTGCGTGTTGTTACTAGGGGGCGGTCGTGATTAAACTTTTTAACCATTACCTGCATAAACAAACACTTTTGCAGATATTTCTTGACCTGGGTTTGGTCATTGCTGCAGTTTTGGTCGTGGTGGTTTGGCGGGGTGAGGATTTGACCTCGGTTGTGGCTCTGCTGGGGCAGGCCAGTCTGCTGTCACTGGGCATGCTGGTCATCAATTCGGCTCTGGGGTTTTACCAGCGTATCCATAACCGGTCCTTGAACCAATCACGCGCACGGGCCATGCTGTCGCTGGTGTTCGCCGTACCGTTGACTTTTGCGGTGTTTTCCTTGTTCCCGGGCAGCTTGGCGAGCCGGGAAAACCTGGCCATGGCGGCCATGGCCGGTTTCGTTTTCGTGCTCTTGCACCGGGTCTATGTAGCCCATTCCACACCCCAGTCCATGATGCGCCACCGTGTGCTGGTATTCGGCACGGGACCGCGTGCGGCATTGGTGGGTAAGACGCTGAAGAATGAAGACCCCCATGTGGACGTGGTGGGCTATTACGCCAGCCCGAATGAGGCGGAGTCCGAGGTGTCGGCCTGGGGGATTTTGTCCAAGCACAAATCCTTGACCGATACGGCGCTGGAGCTGGAGGTGGACGAGATCGTGGTGGCCCTGGTGGAGCGCCGCGGTGGCAGCATGCCTTTGCGTGAGCTGTTGGACTGCAAGTTGCATGGTGTGCGGGTGGTGGACGTGGCCACGCACTTTGAGAAGACCAAGGGCCAGATTCGGCTGGATTCCGTTAACGCCGGTTGGCTGATTTTTGGCGATGGTTTCAGTCAAGGCGGCTTACGCTCGGCGGTAAAGCGCCTGTTTGATATTTTCAGTGCCGTGGTGCTGATTTTGCTGACCTTGCCGATCATGTTGGTCACCATGCTGTTGGTGATGCTGGAGAGTCCCGGGCCGATTTTCTACCGGCAGGAACGCGTGGGCTTCAATGGCCGACTGTTCAATGTCATCAAGTTCCGCAGCATGCGTACCGATGCCGAGAAGGACGGCACCCCGCGCTGGGCCGCTGCCCAGGATGACCGTGTGACCAAGGTCGGCAAATTCATCCGCAAGGTGCGTATTGACGAGCTGCCGCAGCTGTTCTGCGTGCTGAACGGTGACATGAGCATGGTCGGCCCCAGGCCGGAGCGGCCTTACTTTGTGGACCAGTTGACGCGTCAGATTCCTTACTATGCCGTGCGTCAAAGCGTGAAACCCGGCGTGACGGGTTGGGCCCAGGTCCGCTATCACTATGGTTCCACACTGGAAGATTCGGCTGAGAAGCTGCAGTACGACCTGTATTACGTCAAGAACCACTCGCTGTTTCTGGACATCGTCATTCTTTTTGAAACCGTGGGCGTGGTGTTGCTGGCAAAAGGCGCCCGCTGAACCATAAGCGCCTGCTGTCGCGCTTATCCACCGTACCCCGCGTTCTGTTGCATGGATAGCCAAACCACTACGTTGACCTCTCTGGGTTATGCACTGGCTGCGGTGGTGTACACCGCTTTCGGCATGCGGCTGTTGGGCCTTGGCTACTGGCGTGCACCCCGCCATGCATCCTCGGTCTATCTGATGGCGGCGGTAGGCTTCACGGCCGTGTGGGGCTGGCTGCAGTTTGTATTTGGCTCGCACCCGCAAGCGGTGTGGCAGCTATTGGGCGGGTTGGCGGATGTGGCGCGTTACGCTTGCTGGTTTGGCTTCATGCTGTCGCTATGCCGTGCCAACCGTGAAGGTCAATATCCCCCCGGCATGGGCTGGTTGCCATGGGTGACTTTGGCGGCCTTATGTTTTGCTGTGGCTGCTCCGCTATTGCTGGTGTTCCAAGTCACTTATTTCGGAGATGCGGTTTGGTTGTATCTGATGGCTGCAACCGCTTTGCCGGTGATGGGGCTGGTCTTGCTGGAGCAGGTCTATAGCAATGTCAGCGAGGATTCGCGCTGGAACATCAAGCCGCTGAGTCTTGGGATTGCAGGCATCTTCCTGTTCGACCTGTACCTGTATTCCCAGGCCGTGCTGTTCAAACGGATTGACCTCGATGCGCTCAGTATTCGGGGGGCGGTCCATGGTCTGATGGTGGTGTTGTTGCTGCTGTCCACCCTGCGGCGCAGCGATTGGATCGCGAATATCCGGGTTTCGCAAAAGGCCGCTTTCCATTCCGCTACTTTGCTGGTGGCGGGGGCTTATCTGATCTTCATTTCAGCGGTGGGTTATTACGTACGCTACTTTGGTGGCGAATGGGGGCGCGCCTTGCAGCAGGGGCTGGTTTTTTCTGCGCTGATTGCACTTCTGGTGCTGACCCTGTCGGGCGCGTTCCGGGCCAAGCTGAGAGTGTTTGTGGGCAAGCACTTCTTTCGCTACCGCTATGACTATCGGGAAGAATGGCTCAAGTTCACCCAAACCTTGTCTAGCAACCAATCGCCGAATGACATGGGCCAGCAGGTTGTGCGGGCACTTGCGGACATGCTGGAAAGCCCGGGCGGCAGCCTGTGGATGAAGAGCGGCAGCGAAGCTGCATTCCGCCAGACGGCCTGCTGGAACCTGGCATCCAGCCCGGTCAAGGAAGAGGCGGAGTCTTCTTTTTGCCAGTTCCTGGCCAGCAGCGGTTGGGTGATCAATCTGGAAGAGTTTCGTACTTATTCCAAACGCTATGGCGATTTGAAATTGCCAACCTGGTTGCAGGAGTTGCCGCAAGCCTGGCTGATCGTGCCCTTGACAGCAGGGGGGGAGATGATTGGTTTTGTGGTGCTGGCCAGTGCGCGCACCAATATTGACGTCAACTGGGAGGTCAACGATTTGCTGAAAACCGCCGGTCGCCAGGCGGCTAGCTACCTGGCCCAGATGCGGGCTACGGAGGCCTTGCTGGAGGTGCGCAAGTTTGACGCCTTCAACCGCATGTCGGCTTTTGTGGTTCACGACCTCAAGAATATTGTCACCCAGCTGTCCTTGATGTTGAAGAATGCCAAGCGTCTGCACGACAACCCGGAGTTTCAGCAGGACATGCTGATGACGGTAGAGAATTCATTAGACAGAATGCGCCAGCTGATGCTCCAATTGCGCGAAGGTGCCACACCGCCGGGAACCGTTGTCGGGGTCGATCTGGCTATTATTGTTCAGCGCATTGCTTCTGTGGCCCTCAAACGAGGTCGGCAGTTGGAGGTGGAATTGATCGATAAGGTTCTTACGCGTGGGCACGAGGAGCGCCTTGAGCGCATCATCGGTCACGTGGTGCAGAACGCTTTCGATGCCACAGATCCATCAGGCCGGGTATGGGTCAAACTGGACCGCGCCAGCGGCCAGGCCCGGGTGGAAATAGGCGATACGGGGCACGGTATGTCGGAAGAGTTTGTGCAAGAACGGCTCTTTAAGCCATTTCAAACAACCAAACAGGCGGGTATGGGCATTGGCGCCTATGAAAGCTTTCAGTATGTGCAGGAATTGGGGGGGAAGATTTTGGTAAGCAGCGCGCAAAACAAAGGAACGCTTGTGACAATTTTGTTGCCGTTGTTCGAGGTACATCAAGGTTCTGACCTGCATGAGATGGGGGCGATATGAGCAGTGATAACGCCCGTTCCCTGTTGATTGTGGAGGACGACCTCGCGCTGCAGAAGCAGATCAAGTGGTCCGTGGACAAATTTGAGTCGGTGACCGCCAACGACCGAGACAGTGCCCTGGTACAACTGCGCAGGCACAGCCCGGCCGTGGTCACCATGGACCTGGGGCTGCCGCCGGACGCTGACGGCGTGAGCGAGGGCTTTAAATTGCTGGAGCAGATTCTGGCGGTGGAACCCGATACCAAGGTCATCGTTTTGACGGGGCAGAATGACCAGGCCAACGCCTTGCGGGCGGTTGCATTGGGCGCTTACGATTTCTTTGCCAAACCGTTTGAGCCGGAGTTGCTCAATTTGACGATTGACCGTGCGTTTCGCATGTTCGAACTGCAAAAAGAAAATCGCCGTTTGCAGGAGATGTACCAGCCAGACGCCTTGGCGGGCTTGGTGACGCGTGACCCCGAGATGCTGCGCGTATGCCGCACGATTGAGAAGGTTGCCAACACCACGGCTACCGTCATGTTGCTGGGTGAAAGTGGTACCGGCAAGGAAGTACTGGCGCGGGGACTCCACCAGGCATCGCAGCGCAAGGGCGAAAAGTTTGTTGCCATCAACTGCGCGGCCATTCCGGAGAACCTGCTGGAGAGCGAGTTATTTGGTTACGAGAAAGGTGCGTTCACCGGTGCGGCTAAGACCACGCTCGGCAAGATCGAGATGGCCAACGGCGGCACCTTGATGCTGGACGAAATCGGGGACTTGCCATTTTCCCTGCAGGCCAAGCTGCTGCGTTTCATCCAGGAGCGGACTATTGAACGGGTGGGGGGACGTCAAGAGATTCCGGTTGACGTACGGATTGTTTGTGCGACCCACCAGGATTTGAAAGCCTTGAGCAAAGAGTCCCGGTTCAGAGAGGATTTGTATTACCGCTTGGCTGAAATTGTCATCAATATTCCACCATTGCGCGCCCGCAATGGTGATGCAGCTTTGTTGGCTTATTCTTTTGTACGCAGGTTTGCGCGTGAGCAAAATCGCGGCTCGTTGAATTTGAGCGAGGAATGTGTACGGGTTATAGAGAACCATACATGGCCAGGCAATATCCGGGAGTTGGAAAACTGCATCAAGCGTGCAGTAATTATGGCGGATGGAAACAAGATTACTCCGGAAGACGTGGGGTTGGAATCTGTTGTTTCTGAAGCAGCTGATGATTCTTTGGATTTACGTACCGTGCGTGAGAGTGCAGAAAAAAATGCAATTATTTCAGCACTAGGGCGTGTAAATGGAAATATCGTGAAAGCTGCGGAGTTGTTGGGCGTAAGTCGACCAACCTTGTACGATATTATGCATCGGCTAGGTCTGAAGTAAAAGTGCATGCATTTTGATTTTGTTTGGATGTAATAATGATTCAGCGATATAAAAATTCTCGTGGTATTTTGTGTGCGGTGGCCGTGGCTGCATTTTTGACTGCCTGTGGCAATGACAAGCCTGAGAATTATCTGGCCTCTGCGAAGCAAAGCCTGGAGAAAAATGAGAAAAAAGCTGCAATCATTCAAATTAAAAATGCGTTGCAAATTAACCCCAATTTGCCTGAGGCTCGATTTTTATTGGGTAAAACACTGTTGAATTTAGGCGACTCGGCAGCAGCCGAGGTGGAGTTGGATAAGGCTCGGGCTTTGAAGTATTCCGACGATCTGGTCGTGCCGGAGCTTGCGAAAGCTTCGCTGGCCCAGGGCAAATTCAAGAAAGTTACCGACAGTTTTGCGAAGACCCAGCTTGAAACTGCTGCTGCAAAAGTTGAGTTGCAGCTAGCGTTGAGCACGGCATTTTTTGAGCAAGGAATGGCGGGGGCCGGGCAGGCGGCGTTGGATGCGGCTTTGGCCGAAGATCCTGAAAATGTCGATGCTTTGATCATGAGCGTCCGTCGGCAGGCCGCTAAAAATAATATGCCGGGCGCTCTGGCATCGATTGATGCGGTTATTAAAAAATCCCCCAATAATGCCGATGCTTTGAAGCTGAAGGGTGATTTGGTGTTGAGTGCATCCAATGATCAGGATGCAGCTCTGGCTTTATATGAAAAATCGGTGCAGGCCAAGCCCAGTTATTTACCTGGCTATATGGGTATGCTGGTGCTGTTGATGCAGCAGGAAAAATTAGACGAAGCTGCTAAGAAATTGGAGGCGATGAAAGCGATCGCCCCCAATAGTCCACAAGTCAAATATTTTGAAACCCAGTTGGCTTATCAGAAGAAAGACTATAAGGCGGCAAGAGAGTTTTCTCAGCAACTGCTGAAGGTTGCTCCTACATATACGCGTGGCCTGCAATTAGCCGGGGCTATTGAATTTCAGTTGAATTCAATGTTGCAGGCGGAAATCTATTTAAACAAGGCCTTGACTGCCGCGCCAGAGCTTTCTTTGGCGCGTCGTATGTTGACTATGGTTTATCTGCGCACGGGGCAGGTATCCAAGGCGATCGCTACATTGGAGCCGGCATTAAGTCAGGAGCCTGTGGATGTCACGCTGTACTCTGTGGCTGGTGAAGCCTATATGCAAAATGGAGATGTCAAGAAGGCGGTTGATTATTTTGCAAAGGCTTCCAAGGTCGATCCCAAAAATGCAATGAAGAGGACATCGTTGGCTTTGGCGCATATGGCTGCCGGCGAAGGCGACATTGCATTTGTGGAGTTGCGTGATATTTCTGCATCTGATAAGGGAATTAGTGCCGATATGGCGCTGATTGGAGAGTATTTACGCAAGCAGGATTACGATAAAGCCTTGGCCGCGATTTCTGCGATGGAGAAAAAGGTTCCCGAAAACCCTATTCCACAAAATTTACGCGGCAAAATACTATTTGCACAGGGTAATGTGGCTGCGGCAAGAAAAAGTTTTGAAGCTTCTTCCAAATTAAATCCCAATTATTTTCCCGCTGTAGCAAGTCTTGCCGCTCTGGATATTGCGGAAAAAAAGCCGGATGAGGCATCTAAGCGATTTAACGCGATTCTTGCGAAGGATCCAAAGAATATGCAGGCTTTGCTAGCGCTGGCCGAGGTTCGTAAAGAAGCCGGAGGCAGCAAGGAAGAAGTCTCCAAATTGATTGCGAATGCCATTTCTGCGGATACATCAAATCCAGCACCACGTGTTTTGTTGGTGGATTATTATCTGGCAAACAAGGATGCCAAAGCGGCTTTGTCAACGGCCCAGGATGCGACAACGGCATTGCCGGAAAGTCCTGAATTGTTAGACGCCTTTGGACGTGCCTTGCAGGCATCTGGAGATACAAACCAGGCGATTGCAACCTTCAATAAATTAGCAACCTTGCAACCTTTGTCTCCTTTGCCTCAGATGCGTTTGGCGAATGTAAATTTGGCTGCCAAAAACAAAGAAGCAGCAGTTCAAAATTTACAGAAGGCATTGGAGTTGAAACCTGACCTATTGGATGCTCAGCGTGCTCTGGCGTTCTTGGATGCGACCTCTGATCGCTATCAAAATGCGATTACTACTGCGAGAACGATACAGCGACAACGCCCCAAAGAAAATATCGGATATATCCTGGAGGGTGATATATTTTCCGAACAAAAGAAGTGGGATGAAGCGCTTGCAGCTTACCGATTGGGATTGAAGCAAACCAACTCGCTGGGAGCTGCTATAAAAATACACGCAGCTCTGGTGGCTTCCGGCAACAAACAAGATGCTGATAAATTTATAGCAACTTGGCTCAAGGAGCATCCAAAAGATACAGCTTTTATGTTGTATATGGCTGATGATGCTTTGGCAAAAAAAGACTATGCGGTTGCTGAAAAATATTACACCAATGTTGTGCAATTGCAGCCCTCTAATGCTCTTGCGTACAATAATTTGGCGTGGGTTTCGGGTCAGCTGAAAAAAGATTCGGCTATAGGTTTTGCCGAAAAGGCTATCAATTTGATACCAAATCAACCCTCCTTCATGGATACTTTGGCCATGTTGTGGGCTGATAAGGGTGATTACGCCAAAGCAATTGAGATAGAAAACAAGGCTTTATCGCTGCAGCCTGGTAATGCAGTGCTCAAGCTGAATTTGGCAAAAATATATATCAAATCCGGTGATAAACAAAAAGCCAAATCCTTGTTGGAAGACTTGAATAAATTGGGTAAGGATTTTGCTTCGCATGAAGAGGTCGAGTCTGCACTCAAGACACTTTGATGTGTAATCAGCTTCTCTGCTTATACGAATAGTCAATCGCATGAAAATATGCGCATATTTTCGTTATGTGGTTTTGCTTGCACTTTTTGTTCAGGGCTCCGCACAGGCCGAACTGGCTGATGTGATTCCCCGCGTAAAGCCCTCGGTTGTTATCGTGGGCTATTACAAGAGTACCAACAGTCCCCGATTTTCTTTGCGCGGAACGGGGTTTGTGGTTGAGAACGGCAATCTTGCTGTCACCAATGCCCACGTACTGATGGGGCCGGCAGAGGATCCTGCAGGAGCCAGTTTGGCGTTGCAGATACGAGATTCCAAAGGGGAGCTGCAGATGCGCGCCGCATCGGTGTTGGAAGTGGACCGCGTCCACGATCTGGCTTTGCTACGGTTTGAAGGCGCGCCGGTTGCCGCACTGAATTTACGTGACTCCAAGAGTGTGCGTGAAGGGCAGTCCGTGGCGTTCATGGGCTTTCCCATTGGAGGGGCGCTGGGTTTTTCTTCGGTGACCCATCGCGCCATGGTGTCATCGATTACAGCGATCGTGTTGCCAGCGGCCACGGGTGCGCAGCTGACCGAGCGTTCTATCCGTAGTTTGCGTGACGGCAGCTTTGATATTTTTCAGCTGGATGGCACGGCCTATCCGGGCAACAGTGGTGGCCCGCTGTTTGATGCCGAGACCGGCGAAGTGGTGGGCATCGTCAATATGGTGTTTGTCAAAGGTACCAAAGAGTCGGCGATCAGCCAACCCTCTGGCATCAGCTATGCGATTCCGTCCAACTTTGTCGCGCAGCTGCTACAGCGGCAAAAGGCCAACTAAGTGGCCTGGGGCCTTACTGGATAAAGCCCATGCGGCTTTTGTGTTGCGAGGCACGGGGTAGGTCGTCTACCTTGATGGCATCGCGTCCATCCAGGCGGGCATTACCAAAACCGGTCATCAGCGCACGGCGCATTTCACGCGGGGCAAGTTCTGCCAGGGCGTCCAGCAGATCGCTGTTCGGTTCGGGTGCAAACCGCTCACCCCAACCATGCTCCGAGCGGATGGATTGGTAGAGGTTATTGGCAATCTGCCTCGCGGCCTCGGGTGAGGGCGGCTCGATTTCAAACACGTTCATCCGGTTCAGAATCGGCTCTGGAATGCCGCGCGGGTCGTTGGCCGTGGTGATCCAGATCACCTGGCTGGCGTCGATTGCGACTTCGGCGAACTCGTCCATGAAGTTCTGCGCCGTGTCGTGTTCCAGCAAGCTGTAGAGTGCGCCCAAGGGATCGTATTGGGCATCGGCACTGGCTTTGTCGATTTCGTCCACCACGATCACCGGGTTGGCATATTCACCGTCTATCAGTGCTTCGAATACCTTACCGGGTTTGGCGCCTTTCCATTGGGATGACGATCCGGACAGCAGCCAGCCCGCCGTCATGGAGCTCATGGGGACTAGGTTCATGCCGGTGCCCAGCAGGTCGGCCAGCTTCTTGGCGAAATGGGTTTTGCCTATGCCCGGCAGGCCCAGCAGCAGAATGGGTGTGACCTCCAGCCCATCGCGGCTGTCCTGGCTCAGGGCCACATGGCGTTTGACGTCGTCCAGCACGTCGGTGAAGTTCGGCAGGGCCTGGTACAGGGCCGACATCTCCGGCACGCCTGAGGGCTTGACCTGGAAGCGTTCGGGGCCGCGCTCCAGCATGCGCTCGTAGGTGCTGCGCAGGTTTTCGTGCTCTCGGCTGGGGAGTTTGGCCAGTTTGCGTTCGACTTCTTGCGTCTGGAAGACGCTGCGCACATTGGCGACGGGCAGTTGAAACTGCGGTACATGCGGAACAAGACTGCGGGATTCCATGAAAGACTCCTTGGTTGCTGGCACAGCTTCATTTCAGCATAAGCCGTGCCAGCACACCATGGTGGAACCCGTGGAAAAGTACCGTTTATTACAGCCTATGTGGATTCAGCACCACATAGGCGGTTGGCTGGGCTTCAGGCGGCCTTGGTGCCCAGCACCTGGTGCAGTTCACCGGATTCGTACATTTCCATCATGATGTCCGATCCGCCCACGAATTCGCCCTTGACGTAGAGCTGGGGGATGGTGGGCCAGTTGCTGTATTCCTTGATGCCTTGGCGAATTTCGTCGTCTTCCAGCACGTTCACGGTCTTGACCGTTTTGGCATCCACGCCACAGGCTTTCAGCAGCTGGATCGCGCGGCCCGAGAAACCGCATTGCGGGAAGCTGGCATTGCCCTTCATGAATAGCAGTACGTCGTTGGATTTGACCAGTGCATCAATACGTTGTTGTGCGTCGCTCATGGCGGGGCTCCTTGAAAATCAAACCGCTATTATTTCACTGCGCACGTTGCGGCGGAATGCGTACGCTGCTGTGCCCCCACATGGGCTAGGGCTGGTTGCTATGTTTTATGTAGCTTCTGGCGTAGGTTCTATCTGCGCCAGCGGCCAATATCTTATAAATTTCAGACGGGCAGCTGACCACCGCTGCAGCGCTCTATGCCAGCTAGATCCTGCCTGGATTGCACCTGCGTAAAGCCATTCTGTTCCAGCAAAGCGCGCACAGCGGCGGCTTGGTCGTAGCCGTGTTCCAGCAGCAGCCAGCCGCCGGCCTGCAGATGTGCGGGCGCTTGGCCGATGATCTGGCGGATGTCGTCCAGCCCATCAGCACCGGCGGTCAAGGCGCTCAGCGGTTCGTGTACCAGGGCGGGCAGATGCGGGTCCGCATCGGCAATATAGGGCGGGTTGGAGACGATCAGATCGAAGCGACCAGACACCTGCGCCAGCCAGCTGCTGTGCAGAAACTGCACCGGCAGCACCAGCCGTTGTGCATTCGCCTGGGCTAAGGCCAGGGCATCGGCGCTGACATCTACCGCCGTGACCTGGGCCTGTGGCGTGGCGTGCTGGATGGCCAGGGCGATGGCGCCACTTCCCGTGCCCAGGTCCAGTACCTGGGGCGTGGCCTGGCCCTGGAGGCGTTCCAGCGCCCAGTCCACCAGGGTTTCGGTGTCGGGGCGCGGTACCAGTACCCGTGCATCCACCTGTAGCGTCAGGCCAAAGAATTCGCGCTGGCCGGTGATATAGGCCACGGGTTCGCCTGCGCGGCGGCGGGTACAAGCCGTGCCAAAGGCTGCGGCCTGCAGCGGATTCAAGGTGTTGTTGTTATGGGCCATCAGCCAAGCGGCATCGGACGGATTTTTGCCCAATACATGCAGCAGCAGCATGCGTGCATCCAGCTTGTCGATGCCGTGCTTTTGTGCGCTCAACAAGGCGGTTTGCAGTGTGGCGACGGTATCGCCGTACACCGAGGCGACAGGCTTGCGGGCGGCGCGTGCCACTTTGCCCAGTCCGGGGTGTTCGGGCCGTGGGGCCATGCGCTTGGCGCTTTTCTCCTGCGCGTCTTTCAGCGATTTGCTGGAGACCTTGGCGTAGCCGCCGCTGGGCTTGGGGCCTTTATTGATGGAGCGTGCCATGGGGTCCTTGGGGTTTAAGTGCCGACTTCGAGTTCAGCGAGTTGTTCGGCTTCCTGCGCCGCACGTAGCGCGCCCAGCGGTTCGGCCAGGTCGCCTTCCATGATGAACAGCAGCTTGTACAGCGTGAGGTTGATACGGTGGTCGGTCCAGCGGCCTTGCGGGAAGTTGTAGGTGCGGATGCGGTCGCTGCGGTCGCCGCTGCCGATCAGGCCCTTGCGCTCGGCGGCGTCCTTGGCGGCGCGTTCTGAGCGGTCCTTTTCATGGATGCGCGCCGTCAGCACCTTCAGGGCCTGGGCCTTGTTGCTGTGCTGGCTACGGCCATCCTGGCATTCGGCCACGATACCGGTGGGTATGTGGGTGATGCGTACAGCCGAGTCGGTCTTGTTGATGTGCTGGCCGCCGGCGCCGCTGGCTCGGTAGGTGTCGATGCGCAGGTCGGCCGGGTTGATCTTGATGGCTTCCTGCTCGTCCGGCTCGGCCAGCACCGCTACGGTGCAGGCGCTGGTGTGGATGCGGCCCTGGGTTTCGGTGGCCGGCACGCGCTGCACGCGGTGGCCACCGGACTCGAATTTCAGCTGGCCGTAGACGCCGTCACCCTCGATGCGAAGCACTACTTCCTTGTAGCCACCAAGCTCACTCGGCGACTCGCTGACGATCTCGGTCTTCCAGCCCTGGCGCTCGGCGTAGCGGGTGTACATGCGCAGCAGGTCGGCGGCGAACAGTGCAGATTCATCACCACCGGTGCCGGCGCGGATTTCCATGAAGGCATTGCGCGCGTCGTCCGGGTCTTTGGGTAGCAGCATGCGCTGCAGTTCGGCCTCCAGCCGGGTCAGCTCGGCCTGGGCGGAGGTGATTTCTTCCTCGGCCATCTCGGCCATGTCGGGGTCGCTCTTCATTTCCTGCGCGGCGGCAAGGTCGGACTCGCGCTGGGTGTAGCGGGCAAAACGGGCCGCCACCTGGCCCACGTCAGTGTGTTCGCGTGACAGCAGCAAAAACTGCTTCATGTCGCCCATGATGTCCTCGCGGGACAGCAGAAAGTCGAGTTCGGCAAGGCGAAAGGCGTAGCGCTCAAGCTGTTGGCGGAGAAAGGGTTTCATAAAAATTGTGGCTCACCCCCAGGCTACGCTGCGCTTCGCCAACCCCCTTGCAGGGGGCGATACCAGTGGCCCGGCAAAGCCGGTTCCACGGTATCCCTGGGCAGGGCGTTTATGCAGTCTGGGGTGGGGCGTGACGAGGTAACTTAAATGGAGGGAGATGAAGGCCCCTGAAAAGCCAGGGCCGGAAGCGCAAGCGACAGCGTCGCTAACGCTCTTTGCGCAAAAACAGTTTGTGGATGGCCTGCACCGTGTGCTCGCGGCTGTGGGCATCGCCGGCGCGTAGCTCGGCCATGGCGCCGTGCAGCATCTTTTGCGTCAGGCCTTTGCTGAGCATGTCCAGCACGGCCTCGATGTCGTCGCCCTTGGCCAGCAGGCGGCGCGCGCGGGCCAGTTCGGCGGCGCGCCATTCGTCGGCCTGGGCGTTCAGCTGCTGGATCAGCGGCACCACGCCGTGCACCGGATCGCGCTGGTCCATCCAGTGCAGAAAGCTTTGCACGCCGGCGTCAATGATGACCTCGGCCTGGGCTACGGCAGCCTGTCGGTTCGCCTGGCCGTTCTGCACCACATGGGCCAGGTCGTCCACGGTGTACAGGTAGACGTCTTCCAGCGCCTTGACTTCGGGCTCGATATCGCGCGGCACGGCCAGGTCCACCATGAAGATGGGGCGGTGTTTGCGCAGCTTCAAGGCGCGCTCAACCGCACCCAGGCCGATGATGGGCAGGGTGCTGGCGGTGCAGCTGACGACGGCGTCGAATTCATGCAAGCGGCTGGGCAGATCGGCGAGGCGCATGACTTCGCCGCCGAAACGGGTGGCGAGTTTTTCGCCGCGTTCCAGCGTGCGGTTGGCGATGGCAATGGATTTGGGGTTCTTGGCGGCAAAGTGGGTGGCCGCCAGTTCGATCATTTCGCCGGCGCCGACAAACAGCACCCGCACCTGGCCCAGGTCTTCAAACAACTGGCTGGCCAGGCGCACCGCAGCCGCTGCCATGCTGATGGAGTGCGCGCCGATCTCGGTGGAGGTGCGCACTTCCTTGGCCACGGCGAACGAGCGCTGGAACAGCTGATTCAGGGTCGTGCCCAGGGCGCCGGCTTGTTCGGCCACGCGGACTGCGTCCTTCATCTGGCCCAGAATCTGGGGCTCGCCCAGCACCATAGAATCCAGCCCGCTGGCCACGCGGAAGGCGTGGCGCGCCACGGGGCCGTCTTGCAAGGTGTAGGAGTGCGAACGCAGTAGGGCGGGCGATACGCCACCGCTGTGGGCCAGCCAGTCCACCGTATGGTCCAAGGCCTGTTGGTTGCCCGCACAGTAGATTTCGGTGCGGTTGCAGGTGGAGATGATGGCGGCTTCCGGGCCGGCCAGGGCGGCACGCAGGCCTTGCAGCGTGGGCGCGATCTGGTCCAGGGCGAACGCAAACCGACCGCGCAAATCCAAGGGTGCGGTGGTGTGGTTAATGCCTAATGCCCAGACTGCCATTCTCAGATTATAAAATTTGTGCGGCCCGAATTCGCCAGTTCATGGCCAAAGCCTCAAAATTGCCGCTATGGGACCCATAGATTCATTGATTCATCTGCTGAACTTCGCCGCGCCGGCCCTGGTCGTGGGGCTGCTGACGGCTCTGCTCGCTCGCATATTTATGAAAAAAAGGGCTGTAGCGCAGGGTTTACTTGCGCAAGCAGCTATCAATTTTGTAGTGTGCCTGTTGGTGCTGCTGGGCGGGCTCTGGTTTTTCGGTCATGACGGCAAGATGGCGACCTATGCCGCGCTGGTGCTGGCCTGCGCCAGCAGCCAGTGGTTATTGACCGGCCGCTAGCGGGCCAGGCATAAAACCGCTGGGCGGTGTGGCCAGCCAGACCTGGTTGCGACCCGCGCGTTTGGCGTCGTACAGCGCACGGTCGGCCTGTTGTACCAGGGTGTCCAGCGTGGTGGAAGACTGGGCCACGGTGCCGGCCACGCCTATGCTGATCGTCGCCCTTACAGCGCCTTGCGCGGCGTAGAGCTGGGCCGAGTAGGCCACGGTTTCGCGCATGCGCTCGGCCAGTTGGTGGGCCTGTTCGTAGCCGGTATTGGGCAGCAGCACCACAAATTCCTCGCCGCCCCAGCGCGCCAGCAAATCGGTGGTGCGCAGCACCTGGGCGCAGCGCCGGCCTACTTCCACCAGTACCTGGTCACCCACGTCATGGCCGTGCTGGTCGTTGACGCGTTTGAAGTGGTCGATATCCAATATCAGCAGGGCCAAGGGCAGATCGTGGCGCTGGGCCAGGTCCAGCTCACGCTGGGCGGTTTGCATGAAGTGGCGTCGGTTGTGCAGGCCGGTCAGCACATCGGTCATGGACAGGGTGTGTGCTGTGTGCCGGGCCTGTTCCAATGCGGCCACCAGCGCGAAGATCAGGCTGCCGGGCAGCAGTGTCATGGGCAGTGGCACCAGCAGCGAGATGTAGAAGGCTTCGCCCATTTCGCCGTAACCCATCAGGCGGATATAGAGCCAGGTGAGCGCCAGCGACATCAGGGAAATACTGGCACTGAACAGCAACGTGGTGCGCCACACGCCCAGCCGCACGACTGCCCGTGAACAGCGCTGCAGTAGCGGTGTCAAAGCGGGAGCGGCTGAACGGGAAGTGGAGCGTGCTGGCATGCGCTGCAATGCTAGCAAACACTGCCGCAGCAGGGTGTGCGCCTCAATCCGCGGGCGAGAACAGGTCCACGCGGTCGGTGATGACGCCGTCGGTTTCCAGGGCCAGCAGGCGCTGCACGGACTCGGCGTCGTTGACGGTGTAGCTGGAGGTGCGCAGACCAGCAGCTTTGACGCGGGCCACGGTGTCGGCATTCCACAGCGTGTGGTTGCAGATGATGGCGACGCAACCCAGTTCCAGCGCGGCTTCTAGCCAGCCGTCCCAGAGTTCATCCAGCAGCAGGCCGCGTGGTAGAGCGGGCTGGGCGGCTTTGGCGCCTTCCAGTGACTCGGTGCTGAAAGAGCTGAGCAGCGGCGGCACGGCATGGCCGCGCCACAGGCGGGATGCGTGGTGCGCCACGGCTTCGCCGGTGAGGCGTTCCACACCAGGCGTGGGTTTGATCTCGATGTTCAGGAAGTAGCTGTTGCGCAGGCAGAAGGCGGCGATGTTGTCCAGCGTGGGCAGGGTTTCGCCCGCATAGTTGCGCGAATGCCAGCTGCCAGCGTCTAGCTGGGCCAGTGCACTCCAGGCATGGTCGCCGCCCAGGCCTTTGCCGGTGCTGGTGCGCTCCAACGTGTCGTCGTGCAGCAAAAACGGCACGCCGTCGGCGCTGAGTTTGACGTCGCACTCGAACATGCGGTAGCCGTGTTGTGCTCCCAGGCGAAATGCGGCGAGGGTGTTTTCAGGCGCCAGTTTGCCCGCGCCACGGTGGGCGACCCAGCGGGGGTAGGGCCAGTTGCTTGCGGTGATTTGCATGGAATTCAGGGGTTTAAGCGTTTTCCGGTGTCGCTATTAAACCAGTGCAACTTATCTGTGCGCGGCGTGGCGTGGATGGTGCGGCCGATGGCGGGTGCGGCTTCGCTTTCCTCGGTGCGGATGATCAGCAGCTCGCTGCTGGGGCCGGTGCCCAGACGCGCGTAGGTCAGGCGTTCTGCGCCCAGCATTTCGGTGGTTTCCACGGTCAGCGGCCAGCCGTCGGCGCTGAGCTGCAGATGCTCGGGGCGTATGCCCAGGATGGCGTCGGCCGGGCCGCCCAGGCTGGTGTTGGGGGCAGTCTTCAGCAGGTTCATAGGCGGACTGCCTATGAAGCTGGCGACAAAGGTGCTGGCGGGCCGGGTGTAGACCTCTTCGGGCGTGCCAAACTGTTCCATCACGCCGCCGTTCATTACGATCATGCGCTGCGCCAGCGTCATGGCCTCGACCTGGTCGTGGGTGACGAACAGGCTGGTGATGCCCAGTTCGCGGTGCAGCTTCTGGATTTCCAGCCGGGTCTGGGCGCGCAGCTTGGCGTCCAGGTTGGACAGTGGTTCGTCGAACAGAAACACCTGCGGCTGGCGCACGATGGCGCGGCCCATGGCGACGCGCTGGCGCTGGCCGCCGGACAGCTCACGCGGCTTGCGTGCCAGGAACTGGCCCAGCTCCAATATTTTGGCGGCCTTGTCTACGCGGGTCTTGATGTCGGCTTCGGACACCTTGGCGATCTTCAGGCCGTAGGCCATGTTGTCGAACACCGTCATGTGCGGGTACAGCGCATAGTTCTGGAACACCATGGCGATGTCGCGTTCGCTGGGTTCCAGGTTGTTGACCACGCGTCCGCCGATGGAGATGGTGCCGTCGCTGACTTCCTCCAGCCCGGCAACCATGCGCAGCAGGGTGGATTTGCCACAGCCCGAGGGGCCGACGATGACGATAAATTCGCCGTCTGCAATCTCGGCGTTGACGCCGTGGATCACCTGGTTGGCGCTGGCGCCTTTGCCGTAGCGCTTGATGACGTTCTTGAGTGTGATGGCGGCCATAAATTGTTCTGCTAGTCTTTTAATAGCTGCTGGCGCAGGTAATATCTGCGCTAGAGCCCAATTTCTTTTAAATTATTTCTCTGTATCCACCAAGCCTTTAACGAACCACTTTTGCATCAGCATCACCACTAAGGCAGGTGGCAACATCGCCAGAATGGCCGTGGCCATCACCAGGTTCCACTCAGTCTGGCCGTCGCCGCCGGAGATCATGCGTTTGATGCCGATCACCACCGGGTACATGTTCTCGTTGGTGGTCACCAGCAGCGGCCACAGGTACTGGTTCCACCCGTAGATGAACTGGATCACGAACAGCGCGGCCATGCTGGTGCGTGACAGCGGCAGCAGGATGTCCCAGAAGAAGCGCATGGGGCCCGCGCCGTCCATGCGTGCGGCCTCCACCAGCTCGTCTGGCACACCCATGAAGAACTGGCGGAACAGAAAGGTGGCGGTGGCCGAGGCAATCAGCGGAATCGTCAGGCCGGCGTAGCTGTCCAGCATCCCCAAGTCGGCCACCACCTTGTAGGTCGGGCCTATGCGCACCTCCACCGGCAGCATCAGGGTGACAAAGATCATCCAGAAGAAGAACTGCTTGAACGGAAATCGGAAGTACACCAGCGCAAACGCCGACAGCAGCGAGATGGCGATCTTGCCTATGGCAATCACCAGGGCGGTGACCAGGCTGACCACCATCATGCGGCCCACTGCCGCGTTGGAGCCGCCGTGGGCGCCTGTGCCTTGCAAGGCGGCTGTGTAGTTTTCAACCAGGTGAGAGCCGGGCAGCACGGGGATGGGGCGCTGCACCATCTCGGATGCGGTGTGGGTAGAGGCGACAAAGGTGATGTAGACCGGAAAGGCCACGATCAGCACGCCCAGAATCAGAATCACATGGGCCAGCAGGCCCATGGTGGTGCGACGCTCAACCATCAGTAGTTAACTTTCTTTTCGACAAACTTGAACTGCACCACGGTCATGGCGACCACGATCACCATCAGCACCACCGACTGCGCGGCCGAGCCGCCTAGGTCCATGGCCTTGAAGCCGTCGAAGTACACCTTGTAGACCAGGATGGCCGTGTCCTTGCCCGGTCCGCCCTGGGTGGTGGAGTCGATGATGGCGAAGGTGTCGAAGAAGGCATACACGATGTTGATCACCAGCAGAAAGAAGCTGGTGGGAGTGAGCAGCGGAAACTGGATGGTCCAGAAGCGGCGCCAGGGCCGCGCCCCGTCCATGGCCGCGGCTTCAATCAGCGACTTGGGAATCGACTGCAAGCCCGCCAGGAAGAACAGAAAGTTGTACGACAGCTGCTTCCACACCGCCGCCATCACCACCAGGGCCATGGCGTGGCGGCTGTTCATCAGGTGGTTCCAGTCGATGCCCAGCAGGCCCAGCCAGTAGGCCACGATGCCGATGCTGGGCGAGAACATGAACAGCCACAGCACGCCCGCGACTGCAGGCGCAACCGCATAGGGCCAGATCAGCAAGGTTTTGTAGATGCTGCTGCCGCGCACCACGCGGTCGGCAAACACGGCCAGTAGTAGCGACAGGCCTATGCCCAGCACCGCTACCAGGATGGAGAACACGGCGGTGGTCTGGAACGAGGCCATGTAGCTGGCGTCGTTCCACAGGTTGCGGAAGTTGTCCAGCCCGACCCAGTCCACCGAGGTGCCAAACGCGTCAGACTGCTGCAGCGATTGCAGCATGGCCTGGCCCGCGGGCCAGAAAAAGAAGATGCAGATCACCACCATCTGGGGCGCGATCAGCACCCAGGGCAGCCAGGCCGATTTAAAGACGACGCGTTTTTCCATGGATGTTCAGCTAGCTTTGTTTTTGTTGTTCACTACCACGCGTGTTGAGCGCAACGGTTTTCAGCCCAGGAACCCGTGGAACCGGCTCTGCCGGGCCACTGGGTTCGCCCCCTTCAAGGGGGGTGGCGAAAACGCGCAGCGTGTAGCCTGGGGGTGTTACTGTTTATTTGCTTTTTCGAAGCGTTCCAGTTGCTCGTTGCCGCGCAGCACGATGGAGTCCAGGGCCTCCTTGGCGGACTTCTTGCCGGCCCAGACTTGTTCCAGTTCTTCGTCCTCGATCGCACGCACCTGCAGGTAGTTGCCCAGGCGGATACCACGCGAGTTGGTGGTGGTCTTGCGGATCATCTGGGTCGGCGCGACATCGGTGCCGGGGTTCTCTTGGTAGAAGCCCGACTTTTCGGTCAGTGCGAACGAGGCCGTGGTCACGGGCAGGTAGCCGGTGCGCTTGTGGCTGGCGGACTGCACTTCTGCGTTCGACAGGTAGGTGAAGAACTTGGCTACGCCCTTGTATTCATCCGACTTCTTGCCGGCCAGTACCCACAGGCTGGCGCCGCCGATCACCGTGTTTTGCGGTGCGCCGGGCACATCGGGGTAGTAGGGCAGGGCGGACTCGCCAAAGGCGAACTTGGCGTTCTTCTTCACGTTGCCGTAGAAGCCGCTGGAGGTGGTGGTCATGGCGCATTCGCCGGACACAAAGCTGGCTTCAGGGATGTTGCCGCGGCCCTTGTAGACGAACAGGCCTTGCTTGGCCATATTGCCCAGGTTCTCGATGTGGCGCACATGCAGCGGCGAGTTGATCTTCATGCGGGCGTCCATGCCGCCCAGGCCGTTGGCCTTGGTGGCGAACTCGACGTTATGCCAGGTGGAGAAGCTTTCCAGCTGGGTCCAGCCCTGCCAGGCGATGGTCAGTGGGCATTTGTGGCCGCTGGCCTTGAGCTTGGCGGCCGCCAGCGCCACTTCGGGCCAGGTGCTGGGGGCTTTGTTCGGGTCCAGGCCGGCGGCCTTGAACGCGTCCTTGTTGTAATAGAACACGGTGGTCGAGCTGTTGAACGGGAAGCTCATCATCTGGCCGTTGGCTGCGGTGTAGTAGCTGGCCACGGCGGGGATGTAGGCGCTGGGGTCGAACTTCTCGCCGGCGTCCTTCATGACCTGGCCGACCGGCACGATGGCCTTCTTGCTGGCCATCATGGTGGCGGTGCCCACTTCAAATACCTGCAGGATGTGCGGTGCGTTGCCGGCGCGGAAGGCGGCAATCGCGGCAGTCATGGATTCGTCGTACTGGCCCTTGTAGGTCGGCACGATCTTGTATTCCTTTTGGCTCGCATTGAAGTCTTTTGCGAGGTCGTTGACCCATTCGCCATTGACCGAGTTCATGGAATGCCACCACTGGATCTCGGTCTGTGCCTGCGCGGAAAGAACAGCGGTGGCAGCCACTGCGGCCAGCGCTAAACGGTTGAATTGCATGGAGTCTCCTGGGGGAACGGTAAGAGCGTCAAAGGGGCCGATGCTAGGTGCCGCTTATGACAAAACAGTGAAATTTTGGCGCGTAACTGACGAAATCTATAGCGGGAAAACCCGTTCGTATGGCTGCGTTTCATTGCGTTTGTTTGCGTTTTTCTAGAGTTTTTGCCCCAAGCGCGCATAGCCCTGGTGCCAGCAATGCCGCCTTTCGGCGGGTGCGTTTGCTGCGGTGCAGCATGCTAGGATCATCGCCCCTTCCTCTCTACCTGACGCCGGGCAACGCATGCGCAAGACCTCTCTGGACAAAAGCAAGATCAAGTTTCTTTTACTGGAGGGCGTACACCCTTCCGCGCTGGAGGTACTGCGTAGCGCCGGATATTCCCAGATCGAGAGCTTGCCCGGTGCTTTGCCAGAAGAGCAACTGAAGGAGAAGATTGCCGATGCGCATTTCATCGGCATCCGCTCGCGCACCCAGCTCACCGCCGAGGTGTTTGCCCATGCCGGCAAGTTGGTTGCCGTGGGCTGCTTCTGCATAGGCACCAACCAGGTGGACTTGGAGGCTGCGTGCGAGCGCGGCATTGCGGTGTTCAACGCGCCGTTTTCCAATACCCGCTCGGTCGCCGAACTGGTGCTGGCCGAGGCGATCCTGTTGCTGCGCGGTATCCCCGAGAAAAGCGCGGTCGCGCACCGTGGCGGCTGGCTCAAGTCGGCCGAGAATTCGTTCGAGATCCGCGGCAAGACCCTGGGCATCGTCGGCTACGGCTCCATCGGCACCCAGCTGTCGGTACTGGCCGAAGCTCTGGGCATGCAGGTTTGTTTCTATGACGTGGTGACCAAGCTGCCGCTGGGCAATGCTCGCCAGGTCGCGAATCTGCACGAGCTGTTGGGCCAGAGCGATATCGTTACCCTGCACGTGCCCGAAACCGCCGCCACCCAGTGGATGATCGGCCCGGCCGAGATCGCGGCCATGAAGGAGGGCGGCATCTTGATCAATGCCGCGCGCGGCACGGTGGTGGATATTGATGCCTTGGCCACGGCGTTGAAAAGCAAGAAGCTGCTGGGTGCCGCCATCGACGTGTTCCCCGAAGAGCCCCGCAGCAACAAGGACGAGTTCCAGTCGCCCTTGCGCGGACTGGACAACGTGATACTGACCCCGCATGTCGGCGGCTCCACCATGGAGGCGCAGGCCAATATCGGCCTGGAAGTGGCGGAAAAGCTGGTCAAGTACAGCGACAACGGCACCTCCACCTCGTCGGTCAACTTCCCCGAGGTGGCGTTGTCCAGCCACTCGGGCAAGCATCGTTTGCTGCACATCCACCACAACGTGCCCGGCGTGCTGTCGGCGGTAAACCAGGTGTTCAGCGACAACCGCATCAACATCGCCGCCCAGTTCCTGCAGACCAACGAGAAGATTGGCTATGTGGTGATAGATATAGACGCCGCGTCCAGTGATTTGGCCTTGGAGAAGCTGGCCCACGTTCCAGGCACCATCCGCAGCCGCGTCCTCTTTTAATCCGTTTGTCGCCTCTGGACAACCCGCTGTCGGCGGGGTGATAGAGCGCTGCCCTAAAATTGCTACCCGATCTGTCATCCCAGGCCCATGGGCGCTGCAGCCCACCCAGGTTATCTCCATGAATGCTCCCACCGCCTTGTCCACCCTGTTGTCGCAAGCGCCCGAGGCTGTACGCCTGCGCGAAATTCCGTATAACTACACCTCGTTTTCCGACCGTGAGATCGTGATTCGCCTACTCGGCGCGCGTGCCTGGGATGTTTTGAATGGATTGCGCCAAGAGCGCCGCACCGGTCGCTCGGCCCGCATGCTGTACGAGGTACTGGGCGACATCTGGGTGGTGCAGCGCAATCCTTATTTGCAAGACGATCTGCTGGACAGCCCCAAGCGCCGCAAGCAGCTGGTCGATGCATTGCACCACCGCCTGGACGAGGTGGGCAAGCGCCGTAAGCCTGATGTCGACAGTGAGCGCGATGCCTTGGTGGGCGAGCTGCTGGTGGCCGCCACTGCGGCCGTCACCCAGTTTGGAGCTACCTTTACCCAGGTGGCGGAGCTGCGCCGCAAGACCGCACGCGTGCTGGGCAAGCTGACCGCCAAGGACAACATCAAGTTCGACGGCCTGAGCCGCGTCAGCCACGTAACCGACGCCACCGACTGGCGTGTCGAATACCCGTTCGTGGTACTGACCCCGGATACCGAGGCCGAAATGGCCGGCCTGGTCAAGGGCTGTATCGAACTCGGCCTGACCATCATTCCGCGTGGCGGCGGCACCGGCTACACCGGCGGCGCAATCCCGTTGACCTGGAACAGCGCGGTGATCAACACCGAAAAGCTCGAAGCCATGACCGAGGTCGAAATGCGCATGCTGCCCGGCGTCGACCACCCGGTGGCCACCATCTACAGCGAAGCCGGCGTCGTCACCCAGCGCGTGGCCGATGCGGCCGAGCGCGGTGGCTATGTGTTTGCGGTCGATCCCACCTCCGCCGAAGCCTCCTGCATCGGCGGCAATATCGCCATGAATGCGGGTGGCAAGAAGGCCGTGCTCTGGGGCACGGCGCTGGACAACCTGGCCTCCTGGCGCATGGTGACGCCCGACGCCCAGTGGCTGGAAGTCACCCGGCTGAACCACAACCTGGGCAAGATCCACGACGTGGAAGTGGCCAGCTTCGA
This sequence comes from Rhodoferax sp. GW821-FHT07F03, assembly GCF_059418745.1. Classification (NCBI taxonomy): domain Bacteria; kingdom Pseudomonadati; phylum Pseudomonadota; class Betaproteobacteria; order Burkholderiales; family Comamonadaceae; genus Rhodoferax; species Rhodoferax sp. GW821-FHT07F03. The sequence goes on along the minus strand of NZ_JBWKQM010000011.1, from coordinate 84,852 downwards.
GCTGCAGTATTTCGAAGCCGACGGCAAGACCAAGATACGTACCGAGCGGCTCGACATCCCGGGCCGCACCTTCCGCAAGGAAGGCCTGGGCAAAGACGTGACCGACAAGTTCTTGAGCGGCCTGCCGGGTATCCAGAAAGAAGGCTGCGACGGCCTGATCACCAGCGGCCGCTGGGTGGTGCACCGCATGCCGGCGCACACCCGCACCGTCTGCCTGGAGTTCTTTGGCGACGCCAAGAACGCTGTGCCCAGCATCGTCGAGATCAAGGACTTCATGTTCGCCGAGCAAAAGCGCACCGGCGTGCTGCTGGCCGGGCTCGAGCATCTGGACGACCGCTACCTGAAGGCTGTGGGCTACACCACCAAATCCAAGCGCGGCGGCCTGCCGAAGATGGCGCTGTTTGGCGACATCGCCGGTGACAACGCCGACGACGTGGCGCGCGCGACCAGCGAAGTGGTGCGCATCGCCAATTCGCGCAGCGGCGAAGGCTTCATCGCCATCAGCCCCGAGGCGCGCAAGAAATTTTGGCTGGACCGCAAGAAGACCGCCGCCATCAGCCGGCATACCAACGCCTTCAAGATCAACGAAGACGTGGTGATCCCGCTGCCGCGCATGGCCGAGTACACCGACGGCATAGAGCGCATCAACATCGAACTCAGCCTGAAGAACAAGCTGGAGCTGTGCGACGCATTGCAGGAATTTTTCAGCCGCGGCAACCTGCCCCTGAGCAAGGGCGACGAGGATGGCGATGTGCCATCCCCCGAGCTGCTGGAAGAGCGCGTGGTGCAAGCCCAGAGCCTGGTGGCCGAGACCCGTGCCCTGTGGCAGGGTTGGCTGGATGGTGTGGAAACTCTGTTCCCTCAGCTGCAAGACCATAGCCTGCGCGCCAGCTGGAAGACGCAGATCCGCGCCCAGCTGCAAAACATCTTCACCGGCGCCGGTTTCAAGGGCATCCTGGACGAGTGCACCGCCATCCACAAGACCGTGCTCAAGGGCCGGGTCTGGGTGGCCCTGCACATGCACGCCGGCGACGGCAATGTGCACACCAATCTGCCGGTCAACAGCGACAACTACGAGATGCTGCAGACCGCCCACGAAGCCGTCAAACGCATCATGGCGCTGGCCCGCAGCCTGGACGGCGTGATCTCCGGCGAGCACGGCATCGGTATCACCAAGCTGGAGTTTCTGAGCGATGCCGAGATGCAGCCGTTCACCGACTACAAGCAGCGCGTGGACCCCGAAGGCCGCTTCAACAAAGGCAAGCTGCTACGAAATTCGCAGCTGCACGCGCAGGCAGGTGTTGCGCTAGAGGCCGATTTGACCAATGCCTACACCCCGAGCTTCGGGCTGATGGGCCACGAGTCGCTGATCATGCAGCAGAGCGATATCGGCGCGATTGCCGACAGCATGAAGGACTGCCTGCGCTGCGGCAAATGCAAGCCCGTCTGCGCTACCCACGTGCCGCGCGCCAACCTGTTGTACAGCCCGCGCAACAAGATCCTGGCGACCTCGCTGCTGGTCGAGGCCTTCTTGTACGAAGAGCAGACCCGGCGCGGCGTCAGCATCAAGCATTGGGAGCAGTTCGAAGACGTGGCCGACCACTGCACGGTGTGCCACAAATGCCTGTCGCCTTGCCCGGTGAAGATCGACTTTGGCGACGTGACCATGAATATGCGCAACCTGCTGCGCAAGATGGGCAAGAAGAGCTTCCGCCCCGGCAATGCCGCGGCCATGTTCTTCCTGAACGCGACGAATCCCGAGACCATCAAGTTCGTGCGCTCGGCCATGGTGGACGTGGGCTTCAAGGTGCAGCGCCTGGCCAATGACCTGCTGCGTCCTGCGGCCAAGAAGCAGACCGCCGCACCGCGTGCCAGCCTGGGCACCGCGCCGATCAAAGAGCAGGTGATCCACTTCATCAACAAGAAGATGCCGGGCAATCTGCCGAAGAAGACGGCGCGCGCGCTGCTGGATATCGAGGACAAGGACTACGTGCCCATCATCCGCAACCCGGTGGCGACCACCAGCGAATCGGAAGCGGTGTTCTACTTTCCCGGCTGCGGCTCGGAGCGCCTGTTCAGCCAGGTCGGCCTGGCCACGCAGGCCATGCTCTGGCATGCGGGCGTGCAGACCGTGCTGCCGCCTGGCTACCTGTGCTGCGGCTACCCGCAAAAGGGCAGCGGCCAGTTCGACAAGGCCGACAAGATCATCACCGACAACCGGGTGCTGTTCCACCGCGTGGCGAATACGCTGAACTACCTGGACATCAAGACCGTGGTGGTGAGCTGCGGAACTTGCTATGACCAGCTGCAAGGCTATGAGTTCGACAAGATCTTCCCCGGCTGCCGCATCATCGACATCCACGAATACTTGCTGGAGAAGGGCATCACCCTGGGCAACGGCGGCACCTATCTGTACCACGACCCCTGCCACACGCCGATGAAGCTGCAGGAGCCGATGAAGACGGTGAAGGCGCTGCTGGGCGACCAAGTGACAGAGAGCAAGCGTTGCTGCGGCGAGTCCGGCACCCTGGGCGTGACCCGGCCCGACATCTCGACGCAGATCCGCTTCCGCAAGGAAGAAGAGCTGCGCAAGTCCGAGACCGCGCTGCGCGAATCCGGCCAGGTGGGTCCGCAAGAGAATTTGAAGATATTGACCAGCTGCCCCAGCTGCCTGCAAGGCCTGAGCCGCTACGGCAACGACCTTCAGAACGGCCTGCTGGAAGCCGACTACATCGTGGTCGAAATGGCCAACCAGATCCTGGGCGACCAGTGGCTGCCGACCTATGTGGCGCAAGCCAACAACGGTGGCATTGAGCGGGTGTTGGTGTAATGGCCGGCTTGACGGCGGGATCGCCGACCCCACAAGACATCACCGTGCACGGCCAGTCCAAGGTACTGGAAGTAAGCTTCTCCGACGGCGCCAGCTTCCGCATTCCGTTCGAGCTGATGCGCGTGTATTCGCCCTCCGCCGAGGTGCAAGGCCATGGCCCAGGCCAGGAAACCCTGCAGACCGGCAAGCGCGAAGTCAGCCTGGTGGGGTTAGAGCCGGTAGGCAACTACGGAGTGCAGCCCACGTTTTCCGACGGCCACAGCACCGGTATCTTCACCTGGGACTACTTGTATTTCCTGGGGGCGGAACAAGAGAGGCTTTGGGCCGAATACGACCAGCGCCTGGCTGCCGCCGGGCTGGATCGCGATGCGCCCATGGTCGACAATAAGGGCCATGGCTGCGCCAGCCACTGAGGTGCTGGCGGCTATACTTTTGATAGCTGCTTGCGCAGGAATTACCTGCGCTACAGCCCTATTTTATTGAAACGGTGTGCTGAGATGACTTCTACCCATTTTGGTTTTCAGTCGGTGGACGAGAGCGAAAAGGCCCGCCATGTGCGCGGCGTGTTCGACTCGGTGGCCAGCAAGTACGACTTGATGAACGACTTGATGTCCGCCGGGCTGCACCGCGCCTGGAAGGCCTACACCGTGCTGGTGGCCGACATCCGCGAAGGCCACCAGGTGCTGGATATCGCCGGCGGCACGGGCGATCTGTCCATGGCGTTTGCCAAGAAGGTCGGCAAGACCGGGCGCGTGGTGCATACCGACATCAACGAAGCCATGCTGCGTACCGGCCGCGACCGGCTGATCGACAAGGGCATCGTGCTGCCTACCATGGTCTGCGATGCAGAAAAGCTGCCGTTCGAAGATGCCAGCTTTGACCGTGTCAGCGTGGCCTTTGGCCTGCGCAATATGACCCACAAGGATGTGGCCCTGGCCGAGATGTGCCGCGTGCTCAAGCCCGGTGGCAAGCTGCTGGTGTTGGAATTCTCCAAAGTGGCCCAACCTCTGGAGAAGGCGTACGACTGGTATTCCTTCAAGGTGTTGCCCCGGCTGGGCAAGCTGGTGGCGGGTGATGACGCCAGCTACCGTTACCTGGCCGAGTCCATCCGTATGCACCCGGGCCAGCAGGAACTGAAGACCCTGATGCAGGGCGCCGGCTTTGGCCATGTGGATTACCACAACCTTACCGGTGGCATGGTGGCTTTACACGTGGGTATCAAGTGCTAGCCGTGTTCCCGTATAACTCGGCCGTATACCTTGCGTTGCTTGGCAGTGGCGTCTGAATAATTCAAATGGAGATGGTATGAAAGTGTGGGCATTGGTTTTGGCTGTGACCGTGGCGTTGACGTCGGTCGTGGATGCCGAGGCCGCGCGTTTGGGCGGCGGCAGGTCAGTTGGCAAGCAGTCCAGCAATGTCATCCAGCGTGAAGCCACGCCTGCGGCGCCCGTCGCACCGATGCAAAACACCACCAACGCAACCCGCCCCGCGCCAACGGCAGCGCCCGCAACTGCGGCAGCGCCACGCCGTCCCTGGGGTGCCATGCTGGGTGGTTTGGCGGCAGGTCTGGGTCTGGCATGGCTGGCCCATTCCTTGGGCCTGGGTGCCGAGATGGGCCAGTTTCTGATGATCGCCTTGCTGGTTCTGGCGGGCATGGTGCTGTGGGGTGTTTTCCGGGCGCGCAAGAGTGCGAGTGCGGCCGCTTCGGCCAGCCCGTATGCCTTCCAGGGTGCTGCTGCGCCCATGGCACCCAGCGTGTATCGCCCTGAAAACGTGGGCAACGATGCATCTGCACGCCCATTCGAGCGCAGCAACGTGCTGCCGCTGGAGGTTGCGGGTGGTTCTACCTCGATGATCGGCTCGGCGCTGGCCGGTCCGCAGGGCTGGGGTGTGCCGGCAGGTTTTGATGCCGAGGGCTTTTTGCGCTCCGCCAAGAATAATTTCATCACCTTGCAGTCGGCCTGGGACCGTTCCGACATTGCGTCGCTGCGGGCCATGATGACCGACACCATGTTGGGTGAGATCCAGTCCCAGCTGAACGAGCGCGAGCTGCACATCGGTGCCCAGATCAACAAGACCGACGTGGTCATGCTGGATGCCAAGCTGCTGGGCATCGAGGACCTGGGCAACGACTACATGGCCAGCGTTGAGTTCTCCGGCATGATCCGCGAAGAACCATCCGCCGGCCCCAGCCCGTTTCGCGAGGTCTGGAATATGACCAAGCCCAAGAGCGGCGCCAGTGGCTGGCTCGTTGCCGGGGTACAAGCCCTGCAGTAAGAGCAGCTTGTTTCTATCCGGGATAATGGGGGACTATGGCAACACAGTCCCCTTTTTCTTTGTTCGAAAACCTTTTCAACCGCGTCACTGAGAGCTTGCAGCCACCCGCCTGGGTGGTGGACGAGGTGCAGAACCGCGTTGTCCTGCTGCTCAACCACGTGCTGCAGCAGGAGCCCGAGGCCATGGCCCGGCTCACGCGGCAAAAAGGGCAGGTGGTGCTGGTGCAGTGGCGCCATTTCCACATGGCTTTGCGGGCCACCCCGGCCGGTTTGCTGGACCGGGCCGAGCCCGGCTTGCAGCCTAGCCTGACGCTGACCGTGACCGAATCTTCGCCTTTGTCCCTGCTGCAGCAGGCGCTGAATGCTGACAAGCCGGGTGTGCGCATCGAAGGCGATGTGCAACTGGCGGCCGAGGTCAACTGGCTGGTAGACCATGTGCGCTGGGACCTGGAGGAAGATCTGTCCCGCATCATCGGTGATACCGCGGCCCATACGGCCGGCCAGGTGGCACGCCGTGTCGTGGGGGCTTTGCACCAATTCCTGGGCCAGCGCATGGCCGCCAGCGCCGACAAGGCGCACACATGAGCCGGATTTTTCGCGGCGCCTATATCGTCTGGATCGTCTTCCGTTACGGCCTGGACGAGCTGGTACTGACCAGTTTGCAAAAGCCCTGGCTGGCCGTGCTGGCCCGTGTGTTGTCGATTGGCCGCAATTTGCAGGCGCCGCGCGGTGAGCGTCTGCGTGAAGCGCTGGAGCGCCTGGGTCCCATCTTCGTGAAGTTTGGCCAGGTGCTGTCCACCCGGCGCGACCTGTTGCCGCCGGATCTGGCCGACGAGCTGGCCCGTTTGCAGGACCGCGTGCCGCCGTTCCCCTCGGAAATTGCGGTGGCGACCATAGAGCGCTCCTTCCGCAAGCCCCTGGACGCTATTTTTGAAAGCTTTGACCACACACCGGTGGCCAGTGCGTCGATCGCCCAGGTGCACTTTGCGGTGCTGAAGGACCGCAACGGCCGGCTGCGCGAGGTGGCGGTGAAGGTACTGCGCCCCGGCATGCTGCCCGCGATCGAGAGCGATCTGGGGCTGATGCGCACCATGGCTGGCTGGATCAATGGCCTGTCTGCCGACGGCAAGCGTCTGAAGCCGCTGGAGGTGGTGGCCGAGTTCGACAAATACCTGCATGACGAGCTGGACCTGGTACGTGAGGCGTCGAGTGCCGCGCAACTACGCCGCAACATGGAAGGCCTGAACCTGGTACTGATTCCAGAGATGTTCTGGGACTTCTGCGCCACCGAGGTCATCGTGATGGAGCGTATGACGGGCATCCCCATCAGCCATACCGAGCGTCTGCGGGCTGCGGGCGTGGACTTCAAGCAGCTGGCGCGCGACGGCGTGACCATCTTCTTCACCCAGGTGTTTCGCGACGGCTTTTTCCATGCTGACATGCATCCGGGCAATATCCAGGTGTCGGTAGAGTCGGCAACCTTCGGGCGCTATATCTCGCTGGACTTCGGCATCGTCGGCACGCTGACCGAGTTCGACAAAGAATACCTGGCGCAGAACTTCACGGCTTTCTTCCGCCGCGACTACAAGCGCGTGGCCGAGCTGCATATCGAGTCCGGCTGGGTGCCTGCGAACACCCGGGTGGACGAGTTGGAGGCCGCTATCCGCGCGGTGTGTGAGCCTTACTTCGATCGGCCCTTGAAGGAAATCTCGCTGGGCATGGTGCTGATGCGCCTGTTCCAGACCTCGCGTCGCTTCCAGGTGGAAATCCAGCCTCAACTGGTGCTGTTGCAGAAAACCCTGCTCAATATCGAAGGCCTGGGCCGCGAGCTGGACCCTGAGTTGGATTTGTGGAACACCGCCAAGCCCTTCCTGGAAAAGTGGATGCTGGACCAGGTAGGCCCCAAGGCTTTCTTCGAACAGCTGAAAAACGAAGCCCCGCGCTACGCCAAGTTGCTGCCGGAGCTGCCACGCTTGCTGGTGGACTACTTGAAGCAGGGCGCCGCAGACCGGGGCGGCGACCAGCGCAAGCAGATCGAAGAGCTGCTTGCCGAGCACAAACGTACCAACCGTTTGTTGCAAGGCCTGATTTTTGGCGCCATCGGCTTTGGCCTGGGCCTGCTGGTGATGCGTGTGGCATTGCTGTCGCCCTTCCTCTTCTGAGTCCGGGTTTTCACCCGGGCAAACTATAATCATAGGTTTTGCGACTTCAACCCGAGCCTTCTACGCCATGCCTATCTACGCTTACAAATGCGAGTCTTGCGGGCACGCATTAGACGTGCTGCAAAAAATGTCCGACGCTCCGCTGACCGACTGCCCCAGCTGCGGCGCTCCTGCGCTGACCAAGCAGGTCACCGCCGCGGGTTTCCAGCTCAAGGGTTCGGGCTGGTATGTAACCGATTTCAAGAGCGGCGGCGCCACGTCCACGCCAGCGCCCAAGGTAGACGACAGCAAGCCTGCAGCCACCGAGCCGACCAGCGCCACCAAGTCCGCCGACACCCCGGCAGCCGCAGCCCCGGTGGTGGCGCCTGCACCGGCGCCTACTGCGTCCGGTGGCACGGGATCGGGTAGCTGAGAGCCATGATGGCCGCGATCCGTAAATGGTTGCTCTCCGGCCTGCTGGTGATCGTGCCGCTGGCGATCACTGTGTGGGTGCTGGAGTCCATCATCAGCACCTTGGACCAGACCCTGCTGATCCTGCCGGACAGCTGGCAGCCCGACAAATTGCTGGGCTTCCATATTCCGGGTTTCGGAGTCTTGCTGGCCCTGGCCATGCTGTTGCTGGTGGGCGGCGTTGCCAGCAATTTCATCGGCAAGAAGCTGGTCGGCTGGTGGGACAACCTGCTGCACCGCATTCCTATCGTGCGCTCCATCTATTCGGGTGTGAAGCAGGTGTCGGACACCTTGTTTTCGGAAACCGGCAATGCTTTTCGCAAGGCTGTGCTGATCCAATGGCCGCGCGACGGTGCCTGGACCATTGCCTTCGTGACCGGTGTGCCAGGTGGCGATGCAGCGAACTACCTGCAGGGCGACTACCTCAGCGTATATGTGCCCACCACGCCCAACCCGACAGGCGGCTACTTCATCATGCTCAAGAGCAGCGACTGCATCGAGCTGAAAATGAGCGTGGACGAGGCGCTGAAATACATTGTGTCCATGGGGGTGGTTGTGCCTAACGTCGTTGCACCCCACCTCGCCAAGCCCCATTAAGACGTGATGGGCGTGGCAGGCCCTGGTGGCCTGCCTTCTTTGTAACCATTGCGCCCCGCGGGGCGCCAGAAATCGATAGCCATGCAATCTCAAATGCGTACCACCTACTGCGGTCTCGTGACCGAAGCCCTGCTGGGCCAAACCGTCACCCTGTGCGGCTGGGTGAACCGCCGCCGCGACCACGGTGGCGTGATCTTCGTTGACCTGCGCGACCGTGAAGGCTATGTGCAAGTGGTGTGCGACCCGGACCGTGCCGAGATGTTCGCCGTGTCCGAAACCCTGCGCAACGAGTTCTGCGTGCAGATCAAGGGCCTGGTGCGTGCACGTCCCGAAGGCACGGTCAACGACAACCTGAAGAGCGGCAAGATCGAAATCCTGTGCCATGAGCTGACGGTGCTGAACCCCTCGGTTACGCCCCCGTTCCAGCTGGACGACGACAACCTGTCGGAAACCACCCGTCTGACGCACCGCGTGCTGGACCTGCGCCGCCCGTACATGCAGAACAACCTGATGCTGCGCTACCGCGTATCTATGGAAGTTCGCAAGTTCCTGGATGCGCATGGTTTTGTGGACATCGAAACGCCCATGTTGGGCAAGTCCACGCCCGAAGGCGCGCGCGACTACCTGGTGCCCAGCCGCGTGCACGAAGGCATGTTCTTCGCGCTGCCGCAAAGCCCTCAGCTGTTCAAGCAGTTGCTGATGGTGGCCGGCTACGACCGTTACTACCAGATCACCAAGTGCTTCCGCGACGAAGACCTGCGCGCTGACCGCCAGCCAGAATTCACCCAGATCGATATCGAAACCTCGTTCCTCACCGAACAGGAAATCCGCGATATGTTCCAGGGCATGATCACCACCGTGTTCAAGAACACGCTGGGTGTGGACCTGGGCGAGTTCCCGGTGATGACCTTTCAGGAAGCGGCGGCCCGCTATGGCTCGGACAAGCCTGACCTGCGCGTCAAGCTCGAATTCACCGAACTCACCGACGTGATGGCCGACGTGGACTTCAAGGTGTTCTCGGGTGCGGCGACGATGAAGAACGGCCGCGTGGTCGGCCTGCGCGTGCCCGGCGGCGCCAAGGAAGTCGGCGGCCTGAGCCGCAGCGACATCGACGGCTACACCGAGTTCGTCAAGATCTACGGCGCCAAGGGTCTGGCCTACATCAAGGTCAACGAGCTGGCCAAGGGCCGCGACGGTCTGCAAAGCCCGATCGTCAAGAACATACACGATAAGGCCCTGGCCGAAGTCCTGGCCCGCACCGGCGCACAAGACGGCGACCTGATCTTCTTTGGTGCCGACAAGGCCAAGATCGTCAACGACGCCATCGGTGCCCTGCGCATCAAGATCGGCCACAGCGAATTCGGCAAGAAGAACGGCCTGTTCGAAAAAGGCTGGCGCCCGATGTGGGTGGTGGACTTCCCGATGTTCGAATTCGACGAAGACGCACAGCGCTACACCGCCACGCACCACCCGTTCACCGCGCCCAAGGATGGTCACGAGGACTGGATGGTCACCGCGCCCGAGAAGTGCATCTCCAAGGGCTACGACATGGTGCTGAACGGTTGGGAAATGGGTGGCGGCTCGGTCCGTATCCACCGCGCCGACGTGCAGCAAAAGGTGTTCGACGCGCTGAAGATCACGCCCGAAGAAGCCCAAGACAAGTTCGGCTTCCTGCTGGACGCACTGCAATACGGCGCGCCCCCGCACGGCGGTTTGGCTTTCGGCCTGGACCGCATCGTGACCTTGATGACCGGCGCCGAGTCGATCCGCGACGTGATTGCCTTCCCCAAGACCCAGCGTGCGCAGGACTTGCTGACGCAAGCGCCTTCGACCGTGGACGAGAAGCAACTGCGCGAACTGCACATCCGCCTGCGCAACCCCATCGTCTAAGCCGCTGCAGCCCTCGGGGCTGCCGGTGTGCACCGAAAGGCCAGCTTTGTCTGGTCTTTTTTTTATGGCGAAATTGCTATTGATTGTGTAGCTGCTTGCGCAGATAAATATTGCGCTGGCGGCCTGAAATGCCTAGTATCTCCAGCCCTTTGTCTGGCGGAATTTGTATGAAAACCATAGGCTTGATCGGCGGCATGAGCTGGGAGTCCACCATTCCCTACTACCGCATCCTGAACGAAACCGTGAAGCAGCAGCTGGGCGGTTTGCATTCGGCCAAGGTGGTGTTGTACAGCGTGGACTTCCATGAGATCGAGCGCCTGCAGCATGCGGGGGACTGGGATGCCGCTGGGCTGCTGCTGGCGGGCGCCGCCCGCGCGCTGGCGGCCGCCGGGGCCGACTGCCTGGTGCTCTGTACCAACACCATGCACAAGGTGGCGGCGGCGATCGAGTCGGCCGTCTCGATTCCGCTGCTGCACATCGCCGACCCGACTGGCGCCCAGATACAGCAGGCGGGCTGGCACACCGTGGGCCTGCTCGGCACCCGCTTCACCATGGAGCAGGACTTTTACCGCGACCGCTTGCGCGAGCGCCACGGCCTGCGTGTCCTGGTGCCTGAAGCGGCAGAGCGTGACACCGTGCACCGCGTGATCTACGAAGAGCTGTGCCTGGGGCGTATCGAGCCCGCATCCCGCGAGGCTTACCAAAAGGTGATGGCCCAGCTGGTGGCGCAGGGTGCGCAGGCCATCATCCTGGGCTGTACCGAAATTTCGCTGCTGGTGGGCGCGGCCGATGCCAGTGTGCCCCTGCTGGACACCACGGCCATCCATGCGCGCAGCGCGGCCGAGTGGGCGTTGCAGTCCTAAATTTTTGAAAGAAATAGGCCGCTGGCGCAGGTATCTTCTGCGCAGGCAGCTATCAAAAGCATAGTAATCACGAACTCAGGATTGCCAGGCCTGGAACTGGCTGGGGGTATGGCCCATGGCGGTCTTGAACATGGCGGCGAAGGCGCTGTCGCTGGTATAGCCGCAGGCCTGGGCCACCTGGCTTACCGGCATGCTGCGCGCCAGCAAGGGCAGGGCATGGGCCAGTACCGCCTGCTGGCGCCATTGCAGATAGCTGGTACCCAACTCATCACGGAACAGGCGGGCAATGGTGCGTTCGCTGGCGCCGATATGCGAGGCCCATTCGGCCAGCGTGGCCTGGCGGGCCAGGTCGCGCAACACGGCGTCGCACAGGGCGCGCAGGCGCTTGTCCTGGGGTAGGCGAATGGCCAGGTGGTGCGGCGCGGCCTGGCTGATTTCCTGCAGGGTCAGCAGCGTCAGGGCGTCCTCGCGCGGGCCGGGCTGCATACCTTCCAGGGCCTGTATGAGTTCTCGCAGCAGCGGCGACACCACCAGCGCACGCGCCTGGGTCCAGCCGGCAGGCGTGGCCGATGCGTGCATGTATACCGTGCGCAGATGGGCGTTTTCTAACATGGTCACGGCGTGCAAGGTGTTGGCCGGTATCCAGACTGCGCGCGACGGCGGCACCACGAAGCTGGTGTGGCCTTGCTGCTCCATGGCGGTCACCTGGATCAGGCCCTGGTCGCAATACGCTAGCTGCACCCAGGCGTGCTGGTGCGGCTCGAAATGCGCGTCCGCTGGCTGCATCTGGGTGCGGCTGCGCACCGGCCGGCCAGGGCTGGGCGTGAAGTTCTGGAAGTCTCCCAGGTCGGCGGATGTGAGCGGGCCTCTGCGCAGCATGGTGGGTTTGGCGTAAATTCGATGAAAACTGTCTATTTAATGCATTCCAGAAGATGCAGGCGAATACTACGATAGCCGCATGTCTACCTCCAGCACCTCTTTACCCTTGCCTCCCACCGCCAGCCTGCGCCACGAGGCGTCCGTGATCGGGCTGGTGGGCACGGCCCACATGATCAGCCATTTCAGCCAGCTGCTGTTGGCGCCTCTGTTCCCCTGGTTGAAGCAGGACTTCAATGCCAGCTACGCGGAACTGGGTTTCTTGATGACCATCTTCTTCGTTGTTTCCTGCGCGGTGCAGATGGCTTCGGGCTTTGTGGTGGACCGGTTCGGCCCGCGCCCTATTTTGTTTGCAGGCCTGGGGCTGCTGGGTTTGGCGGCTTTTGGCTTCTCGGCCAGCACCAGCTACGCCATGCTGGCGGCTTTCTCTGTGTTGGCCGGCATTGGCAATGGCGTGTTCCACCCGGTCGACTACACCTTGCTGAACCGCAAGATCAGCGCACCGCGCCTGGGCCATGCCTATAGCGTGCACGGCATTACTGGCAGCCTGGGCTGGGCCTTGGCGCCGGCCATGCTGGTGCCGATTGCGCTGGCGTTCTCCTGGCGCACGGCTCTGGCCGCGGCTGGCACCCTGGCCTTCGCCGTACTGGCCGTGCTGTGGGTGAACCGCGACAAGCTGGCTTTGCCTGTGTTGCCGGCGGTGAAAGCCGGCGCGCCTGTATTGGAGGGCGGCAGCATGGGCTTTATGCGTATACCGGCGGTGTGGATGTGCTTTGCCTTCTTCTTTTTCTATGCCATCGCGCTGAGCGTGGTCCAGGCTTTCGCGCCCGAAGCCGCGCGCCAGCTGCATGCTGTGCCGCTGGGCATGGTCGCCATGTGCCTGACCATTTACATGGTGTGCAGCTCTGGAGGCATGGTGCTGGGCGGCTTTCTGGCGGCCGACCCCACGCGCTGCGAGCGGATTGTGGGCGTGGGCTTTGGCGTCGCGGCCAGCTTCGCCCTGGTGCTGGCCCTGGTGGATGTGCCGGCCTGGAGCGTGCCCGTGCTGTTCGGCCTGATGGGTTTTGCCGCCGGCACCGGCGGGCCTTCGCGGGACCTCATCGTCAAGCGGGCCACGCCGCCCAATTCCACCGGGCGTGTCTATGGCGTGGTGTATTCAGGTCTGGATATTGGCCAGGCGCTGTCACCCCTGGTGTTTGGTACTTTGATGGACCACCAGCGCTACACCAGCGTATTCGTGGGCTTGGCGCTGGTACAGGCGGTGTTGATTGCCAGCGCCTTCAATGTGCGCAAGGCCCGGCGCACCGCGCTGGCCGTCTGACGGCGCAGGTAGCACGGGGGGAAGAATGCAGTGTTCCAGCGGCATGCGCCCATGCGGTAAGCCGGTAGCTAAGGCTTGCTCACCATGCGGCTCAGCTGGGCGATGCCAATCGGCGGCTGGCTCAGCCATGGCACCACGAAGCTGCGCTTTGCCAGCCCAGCCGCCATGCGCTCTATCTGCTTGCGTTCGCCCACCAGCCTTGCCGCGAGCAAGGGGTCGTGGGTGCCGGCGGCCAGAACGCTTTTGTTGAGTACCCAGGCATACGGTTCGATGTGGGCGCGGCGCAGATCGTCCTGCAACGCAGCGGCCTGCGACACCGGAGTCGCTTCGGGCAAGGTCACCAGGATGATCTTGGTGTAGCTGCCGTCTTGTAGCCGCATCAGCGGCGTCACGACGTGGCCGGCGTTTTTGCCCTCGAATTCGCGCAGCATCTGCCGGTGGTAGGCGCCGGTGGCGTCCATCAGCAGCAGAGAATGCCCGGTAGGGGCGGTATCCAGCACCACAAAGGCGCTGCGCGCTTCGCTGACTATGCGCGAGAAGGCATGGAACACGGCCACCTCTTCGGTGCAGGGTGAGCGCAGGTCTTCCAGTAGCAGGGCTTGCTCCTGCGCGTCCAGGCCGGGCGACTTGGCTGCCATGACCTTGTCGATATAGCGCTGTGTCTCCGTCTTGGGGTCGATGCGGTCCACGCGCAGGCCTGGCAGCGCACCGCCAAGCGTGCCGGCCAGGTGTGCGGCCGGGTCGGTGGTGCTCAGGTGCACGGTTTTGCCGCGCTGCACCAAGCCGAGGGCCAGCGCTGCGGCAATGGTGGTTTTGCCCACGCCGCCTTTGCCCATCACCATCACCAGGCCATGGTCTGTGGCGGCCAGCGCGTCGGCCAATGCCGCCAGGTCGTGGCCAGCGGCGGCGGGTTCCATCGGCGAGGGCGGGGGCGCGATGGGCAGTGCTTGCCCGGGTGACAGCAAGGCGCGCAGGGCCGGGAGGCCGACTGTGTCAAACGCGCGTAGCGGTATTGTGTCCTGGGGCAAGGTGCGCAAGGACGCGGGCATGTCGTGCAAGGCCTGCAGGCCCAGCGCCTCGATGGCGTTGGCGACGGCATCGTCGCGTTGTCTGGCATGGAACACACCGTTGATCGCCAGGCGTTGGTTGCGCAGGCCCAGCCCCTTCAGCTCTTCAGAGCTGCGGGCTGCCTCGGCGATGGCGCCCTTGTCCGCCCGGGTGACCAGGACCACCGTGGTTTGCCTTGGATCGCTCAGCGCCGCCAGCGCTGCCTTGAAGCGCTCTTCCTGCATCTTCAAACCCGAGTGCGGGCCCAGGCAAGAGGCACCTCGGTCGTTACCTGCGAGGAAGCCGCTCCAGGCCTGGGGTAGGCTTAGCAGCCGCAGGGTGTGGCCGGTGGGTGCGGTGTCGAAGACGATGTGGTCGAAGCGCGCATCGTGCTCGGACAGCAGCGTGGCGAACTCGTCGAAAGAGGCTATTTCGGTGGTGCAGGCGCCGGACAACTGCTCGCGCACGGTGGCAAGCTCGGCGACGCTGGCTGCCACGCCCATCTGTGCCAAGACGCGCTGGCGGTAGGCCTCTGCTGCCGTGTCGGGGTCGATGTTCAGGACCGACAGGCCGGGCGCGTCTGGCACAGCTGTCGGCGTGTTGTGCAGTTCAATACCCAGCATCTCGTCGAGGTTGGATGCCGCGTCGGTGCTGACCAGCAACACATGTTTGCCGGCATCGGCCAGTGCCAGCGCGGCGGCGGTGGAGAGCGAGGTTTTGCCGACGCCGCCTTTGCCGGTGAAGAACAGGTGCCGTGTGGCGTGGGACAGAAAGGCCATAGGCTGCTGAGATGGCGTAGGCATGTTGAGGTCTCCTGGTCGCGTTTTACTTGTTGGCTGCAGACTGTCGCCCCATGGCCCATTTCACAGCCTCGAACCACAGCAGGCTGAGGGCGGCCAGGCCCAGCGCGGCCAGCAGCATCCACGGCGCGGGCTGCCCGAATGCAAACAGGCGGCGGATGGGGGCGAAGCCGAGCACCGTGCCCAGCAGCAGCACGGTGGCGGCGCAGGTCCAGCCAAAGTAGCGGTTGCGCGCGGCGCCCCTGCGCCACGAGGGGCGGGTCCAGCTGCGGTTGGCGTAGATCAGGCCCAGGTTGGATAGCACCAGCACGCTGAACACCAGGGCCCGGGCCACGCCCTCTGAGTGCATCCGGGCCGTGGCATATACGGTCAGCAGCAGTACCAGCAGGCCCAGGCCCTGCCACAGGCCACGGAGCAACACGCTGCGGTCGAACAAATGGGCGCTGGCTGGGCGCGGTGGTACGGCCATGGCGTCTGCCTCCAGCGGCTCGGCCTCGAACACCACCGAGCAGGCCGGGTCGATGATCAGCTGCAGAAACAAGATATGCACCGGCATCAGCAGCAGTGGCCAGCCCAGCAGCACGGGCAGCAGCGACAGGCCGACGATGGGCAGGTGCACACCCACCACGAACACAATGGCCTTGCGCAGATTGGCAAACACGCGGCGGCCGTAGCGCACCGCTGTGACGATGGAGGCAAAGTCGTCGTTTAGCAGCACCAGGTCGGCTGCCTGGCGGGCGACTTCGGTGCCGCGCGCGCCCATGGCCACGCCGATGTGGGCGGCCTTGAGGGCGGGCGCGTCGTTCACGCCGTCGCCGGTCATGGCCACCACGTCACCGCGCGCGCGGAAGGCCTGCACCAGCCTCAGCTTGTGTTCGGGCTGCACTCGGCAAAACACGTTGGTGCTGGCCAGGCGGGCCTGCAAATCCGTGTCACTGAGGGCGGCGAGTTCCTGCCCGGTCATGGGCGCTGCATTGCTGGGCAGGCCGACCTGGCGGGCGATGGACAAGGCGGTGGCTGGGTGGTCGCCGGTCATCATCACTACGTGGATGCCGGCGGCGCGGCATTCGGCGATGGCCTGGGGCACGTCGGGCCGCACCGGGTCTTCCAGCGCGACCAGGCCCAGGAATACGAAGTCGAAGTCGTGCTGGTTGTCCGGCAGGGGCTGGGCGGGGAACATGGCACTGGCCACGCCCAGTACGCGCAGGCCGTCGCCAGCCATGGTGGCGACTTGGGCGGCAATCTGCTGGCGTTGCGCATCGGGTAGGTGGCACAGGTCGACGATGGCCTCGGGCGCGCCCTTGGCGGCGATCATGCGTTCGCGCAGATCGGACGACTGCCATACACGCGACATGGCCAGCATTTCTGGCGACAGTGGGTAGTCGTCTACCAATGTCCAGTTGGCGTGCAGGTGTTCGGTATGCGCCAGCAGGCGCGCACCTGCGTCAACGATCGCGGTTTCCATGGGGTCGAAGGCGCGGCGGTGGCTGGCCAGCACCGCATATTCCAGCACGCCATGCAGGCCCTCGGCCAGCGGGGCATTGCCAGCCTGCAGGCTGTCATATGTCTCTGCGCCGGCGCACAGCCGCCGTACCGCCATGCGGTTGGCCGTGAGCGTACCGGTCTTGTCCACACACAACACGGTGGTGGCGCCCAGCAGTTCCACGGCGGGGATGTTACGGGCCAGCACTTGCTGGCGCGATAGGCGCCAGGCGCCCAGGCCGAGGAATAGCGTCAGGATCACCGGCAGCTCCTCGGGCAGCACTGCCATGGCCAGCGTCAGTCCGGCCAGCAGCCCGCCCAGCCAGTCGCCGCGCAGCAGGCCGTAGGCTACGGCCAGTGCAGCCGCCAGGGCAATACCCACGATGGCCACGGCTTTGACGACGTGCTTGGTTTCCTGCTGGATGGGCGTAGTCTCGCTGGCGATGCCTTCCAGCGACTTGCCTATGCGGCCCAGCGTGCTGCGTTCGCCGGTGGCCACCACCAGGCCCTGCCCGCTGCCCTGCGTGACCAGCGTGCCTGAGAAGGCCTGCGCTGCTGCAGCGCCACCGGCCTGCTTCTGCACCGGCACGGATTCGCCGGTGAGCAGGGATTCGTCCAGTGCGAGGTTGGCGGTGTGGGTCAGTTGCAGATCGGCAGGCACGCGGTCGCCCTCGGCCAGCAGCACCGCGTCGCCGCAGACAAGGTCGCGGGCTGAGATTTTCAGGGGCTGGTCGCCACGCAGTACCAGCGCCAGCGGGCTGGACAGATCGCGCAGGGCATCCAGCGAGCGTTCGGTGCGCCGCTGCTGCACAAAGCTGATGCCCATCACCACGAACACAAAGCCCAGCAGCATCAGTGCTTCCTGGTGGTCGCCCAGCAGCATGTAGAGCGCGCCGCAGGTCACCAGCAGCAGGAACATGGGCTCCAGCACCACATCAACCACCAGGCGCAACAGGCTGCGCGGCCTGGAGGTGGGCAGGGCATTGGGGCCGTCTTGCGCCAGGCGCTGTTGCGCTTCGGCCTGGGTCAGGCCGGTGGTGTTCAGGCTTGGCGGGATAATGTCCGCCACTATGTTGGCCTGGCGGAATCTGCCGACCAAGCGGAGATGATGACGCTCGCCACCAGCAGGGCAGCCAGGGCGCTGCGAACAATTGAAGTTGTCATAGGGGCTTTCGCTGGATTGAGGCCGTTCGCGCACGAGGCTTCCGCAGCACTTCAGATTTTTGCTGTGCTGTTTAGTCTGACACCAGCTTGTTTTCTGTTCTTGATGCAGGTCAAGCAATCCATTGCAGCCCCTGGGGACACACTCAAGCCATCTGGCTGATCGTCTTGCGAAAGCGGGCCAGCGACGCAAAGAAGAATACGGTGCCGATCACCAGAATGGCCAGCAGCTGCGGCCATACCACCGCCAGGCCGGCGCCCCGGTACAAAATCGCCTGACCGGCGGACACAAAGTGGGTGGTGGGGGCCAGCAGCATGACGTTTTGTACCAAGGCAGGCATGCTTTCACGCGGCGTTGCCCCGCCGGACAGCATCTGCAGCGGCAGCAGCACCAAGACCAGCAGCATGCCGAACTGCGGCATGGAGCGCGCCAGGGTGGCCAAGAATATCCCCAGGGATGTCGTGGCAAACAGGTGCAGCGCAGCCGCCAGCATGAACAGCGCCACCGACCCTTCGATCGGCACGCCTAAAGCGCCCTGCACCACAAACACCAAGGCTGTCAGCGCAGCCAACAGCACCACCAGGCCCATGGACCACACCTTGGCCAGCATGATCTCGATGGGCGTCACCGGCATCACCAGCAGATGCTCCAACGTACCGTGCTCGCGTTCGCGTATCAGTGCAGCGCCGGTGAGGATGATGGACAGCATGGTGACGTTGTTGATGATCTCCATCAGTGAGCCGAACCAGGCTTGCTCCAGATTTGGGTTGAAGCGCATGTGCAGCACCAGGTCTACCGGCGCTACCGCAGTGCTGCGGTAGCGTTGCACAAATTCGTTGATTTCGCTGGTCACGATCTGCTGGATGTAGCCATTGCCGGTAAACGCCTGGCTCATCAGCGTGGCATCCACATTCAGCTGCAAGGCGGGCGTGCGGCCCGCCAGCACATCACGCTGGAAGTTGGGTGGAATATCCAGCACAAAGGTGTACTGGCCGCTGTCCATGCCCGCATCCACTTCGGCTAGCGACACCATGGCGGGAGGCTTGAAGTGCGGGGGGTACAAGCTGGAAATGATGCGCGCCGACAGCGGCGATCCATCCTCGTCCACGATGGCAATCGGTGCGTTGTGCAGACTCTCCGGCATGGCCGTGGCCGCCACATAGATCGACAGGGTGAAGGTATAGGCGATCAGCACCAGCATCATCGGGTCGCGCACCAGACTCCACAATTCCTTGACGCCCAAGCGGTAGATGTTGGGGATGCGCATTCAGCGGGCCTGCTTTTTCAGCAGCCATATGGACATGAGCAGGATCACGGGGGCGGCGATCAGCAAAGGCCAGAACGATGCACCCAGGTTGGAGAAATCCAGCGCCTTGTTGAATACACCCCGGCAGATGGTCAAGAAGTGCGCGGCGGGATAGATGTGTCCAATCGTCGCCCCCACGCCTTCGAGTGAGGACACGGGATTCGTCAGGCCCGCAAACTGCACGCAAGGGATGATGGTGCCAATCATGGTGACAAATATCGCAGCGATCTGGCTCTTGGTGAAAGTGGAGGCCAGCAGGCCAATGCCGGTAGAGCTGACCACAAACACCAGCGCAGCCAGTGTCAGCGTGGCAAAGCTGCCTTTGATGGGCACGTCAAATACGGTCACTGCCAGCGCCGCCATCAAGAAGAAGTTGAACATGGCCAGGCCGATGTAGGGCAGCTGCTTGCCCAGCAGGAACTCGCTGCGGGTGACCGGGGTGACGTAGAGGTTGATGATGGAGCCCATCTCTTTCTCGCGCACCACCGACAGTGCCGTCAGCATGGCCGGAATCATCATCAGCAACATGGGGATGACAGCCGGCACCATGGCGGGCAGGCTTCGGACATCGGGGTTGTAGCGGTAGCGGGTCTCGATACTGGCGGGTGCGGCCATCGACTGGCCCAGCCGGTGGCTTGCCATGTCGGCCAGCCAAGCGGCGTGCATGGCCTGCACATAGCCGCGCACGGTTTCGGCCCGTGCGGGCATGGCGCCATCGACCCATGCGCCCATCTGCACCGGTGTACCGCGCGCTATGTCGCGGCCGAAGCCATGGGGTATTTCAATGGCCAGCGACAGCTCGCCGCTGCGCATGCGCTGGTCCAGCTCGGCATAGCTGGTGATGGCCGGCTTTTCGATGAAGTAGCGCGAGCCGGAGAGGTTGAGCGCATAGTTCTGGCTCAGCGCCGTCTGGTCCTGGTCCATAACGGCGTAGGAGAGGTTCTCTACATCCAGATTGATGCCGTAACCCATGATGCACATCAAAAACGCCGTGCCCAGCAGCGCCAGTGCGGCGCGCACCGGGTCGCGCTGTAGCTCCAGCGCCTCGCGCAAGGTATAGCTCCAGGCGCGCGCAAAGCTGAAGCCGCGTGCGCGGGGAGCCGATTCTGTGCTTTTGCCGGCTACAGGTGCAGCATCGGCCTTGGGTGTGGGAGGTGCGGCTTCTTCCAGGTAGGCGATGAAAGCCTGTTCCAGATTCTCGGTGCCACGCTGCTGCACCAACCCGGCCGGGCTATCAGTCACCAGTACGCGGCCGGCGTGCATTAGCGAGATGCGGTCGCAGCGCTCGGCCTCGTTCATGAAGTGGGTGGAGATGAAGATCGTCACTAGGTCGTTGCGGGCCAGGTCGATCATCAGCTGCCAGAACATGTCGCGCGCTACCGGGTCCACGCCGGAAGTCGGCTCGTCCAGAATCAGCAGCTCGGGTTTGTGCACCATGGCCACCGCCAGCGACAGGCGCTGGCGTATGCCCAGTGGCAGGCTTTCCGGCAGGCTGTTCAAGACCTCGCGCAGATTGAAGCGCTGCACCATGGCGTCCACGCGGTCGGGAATCTCGGCCTCGGCCACCTGGAACAGGCGCGCGTGCAGCACCAGGTTTTGCTGCACCGTCAGCTCGCCATACAGCGAAAACGCCTGTGACATATAGCCCACCCGCCTGCGGGTTTCGATGTCCTTGGGGTTCACCTTGCTGCCAAACAGCAGAGCCTGCCCTTCAGTGGCGGGCAGCAGGCCGGTCAGCATCTTCATGGTGGTGGATTTTCCGCAGCCGTTGGAGCCCAGGAAGCCAAAAATCTCCCCGCGCCGGATGCGAAAGTCCACCCTGTCCACGGCCAGAAAGTCGCCGAAGCGCATGCTCAAGCCCTGGGCTTCAATGGCGATCTCGGGCTGGGCTGTTTCCACCAGCGGCGGCACGTGGATGGTGTGGTGGTCATGCCGCTGGGCCTCGGGCAGCAGGGCGATAAAGGCGGCTTCCAATGTCTCGGTGCCGGTGCCTGTACGCAGTTCGGCGGGCGTGCCCTGGGCCAATATGCGGCCGGCATCCATGGCTACCAGCCAGTCAAAACGATCGGCCTCTTCCATGTAGGCGGTGGCCACCACCACGCTCATGCCAGGGCGCTCGCTGCGGATGCTGTCGATCAGATCCCAGAACTGGCGGCGTGAAAGCGGGTCCACGCCGGTGGTGGGCTCGTCCAGAACCAGCAGGTCGGGGTCGTGTATCAGCGCGCAGCACAGGCCCAGCTTCTGCTTCATGCCGCCAGACAGCTTGCCTGCCGGGCGCGACAGAAACTCCTGCAGCCCCGTGCTGCGTGTCAGGCTGTCGATGCGACGGCGGCGCTCGGCGCTGTTGTGGCCAAATAGGCGGCCAAAGAACTGCAGGTTTTCCTCCACCGACAAGGTGGGGTAGAGGTTCTTACCCAGGCCTTGCGGCATGTAGGCAATGCGCGGGCACACGCTGTTGCGGTGTGCGGTGCTGGCCATGTCGCCACCCAGCACCTGCACCTGGCCCTGCTGCACCGCCCGGGCGCCGGCCAGCAAGGACAGCAGACTGGACTTGCCCACGCCGTCCGGCCCAATCAGGCCCACCATGCACCCGGCGGGCAGGTCCAGAGTGATATCGATCAGTGCCTGCGTCTTGCCGTAGTGCAGATGGACGTTGGCCAGCTGCGCAACCGGGGTTGCGGTCACTGTGGCACCTTGACGGTCAGCTCCGCAGGCCACACGCTTTGTGCGTCGGTTTTGATCCAGGCCATGCCTGGCACGCCGGTCTTCACTTGTTGCAGGTGTTTTTGCAGCAGCGCAGGGTCGATTTGTGCCTTCACACGGAACATCAGTTTTTGCCGTTCGCTGGCGGTTTCCACCGTTTTCGGGGTGAACTGCGCGGTGCTGGCCACAAACGAAATCTTGCTGGGAATCACATACTGCGGTGCGGCATCCAGCACCAGGTGCACCTCGCTGCCCAGCGCCAGCCGGCCAGCGCTGGCCTCGGGCACAAAGAAGGTCATGTACACGTCCGACAGGTCCACCAGGCTCAACACCTTGCCGCCGGCTGCGACCACCTCACCGGGCTGGGCAATGCGGTACTGCACCCGGCCAGCACGCGGTGCGGTCAAGGCGCTGTCGTCCATATCGGCCTGGATGCGTACCACGGTGGCATTGGCGGCCAGCACGGCAGAGCGGGCGGCAGTCACCTGGGTTTGGGCGGCGGCTACGGCGGCGCTGGCCGCTGCCACCTGGGCGCGGGCGGCATCCACCGCGGCCTGCACGCTGCGCACCCGGGCGCGGTCGTCGTCCAGCTCTTGCTCGGACGAAGCGCCTTCACGGGCCAGGATTTGCGAGCGCTGCAGACGCAGTTGTGCCGCGTTGAATTCGCTCATACGCTGCGCCACCACGGCCTGGGCGGCCAGGCGGTCGCTGGCGCGCATGGCCACCTGGGCCACTGCCGTGTCTATGCCGGTCACGGCCTGTTGCGCGCGGGCGCGGGCTTCATCGCGCTGGGCTTCCAGCGTTTGCACCTGCATGTGGCCAAGCACCTGCCCGGCCTGCACCAGCTCGCCTTCGTCCACCAGCAGGTCTTGCACGCGCCCGCCAAGCTTGGCCGCCACATTGATTTCGGTCGCCTCGATGCGCCCATTGCTGCTGACAAAGCCTGGGCCCGGGCCCTGCGGGCGCAGCATGTGCCAGGCAAAGTAGCCGGTTGCCGCCAGCGCACCCGCAATGGCCGCAGCCACCAGCCAGCGCTTCCATTTCGGGCCAGGCGGCGGTGACGGAGGGGCTGGAGTGGGGGGCGCCGGTTTGGCGGCCACGGTGAGATCGTTCGTCATGGGGTGCCGTTGGGGAAAAGAGGGGTTGGTTCCAGCGCGCCGCCGCCCAGGGCGGCATACAGGCTGACACGGCTGGCCAGCAGGGCGTAGCGCGTTTGCACCAGCTGCTGCTGTGCGGCCAGCAGGTCGCGCTGGGCGTCCAGCACGTCGAGGTAGGCGGCGGCGCCGTTGTCAAAGCGCATTTGCGACAAGCGGGCGCGCTCGGCCTGGGTGGCCAGGGCGTTCTGAGCGATGGTGGTCTGTTCGGTCAGCCAGCGGCGGGCCGACAGGGCATCGGACACGTCGCGGAAGGCGCTTTGTACAGCTTTGTCGTACTGGGCCAATGCGATGTCGCGGCGGGTCTCAGTCAGCGCCAGGTTGTTGCGGCGGCGGCCTGCATCGAATATCGGCAACGTGATGCTGGGCGCGAAGCTCCAGGCCTGGCTGCCGCCGGCAAACAGGCCGTCCAGCTCGGCGCTGGCCGTGCCCCAGCTGCTGGTGAGGGCCACGCGGGGGAAAAAGGCCGCGCGTGCGGCACCGATATTGGCGTTGGCGGCTAGCAACTGGTGCTCGGCGGCCCGGATGTCGGGGCGCAACAGCAACAGGTCGGACGGCAGGCCGGCGCGCAGCTCCAGCGCCATGCCGACTGGGCCGGCAGTGGAAGCCAGCTCACCGGGGATGCCCACCAGCAGGGTGAGCGCGTGCATCTGGCTGGCGCGGGCCTGTTGCAACTGGACCGCCAGCGCCTGGGCCTGGGTGAACAGTGTTTCGACCTGCGTCAGGTTCAGCCGCGAGGTGGCGCCCACCGCCACCCGGCGCTGAAAGATGCGCAGGCTCTCGGCCCGGCTGGTGGTGGTTTGCTGGGCGAGTGCTATGCGCTCGTCCAGCTCGCGCAGCGCAAAGTAGCTGTTCGCCACCTGGGCGACCAGGGCCACGGTGGCCGCCTGGCGGGCCGCATCGGTGGCCAGGTAGCTCTGCAGCGCGGCGTCTTGCAGGCTGCGAACCCGGCCCCAGAAGTCAATCTCCCAACTGGCCATGCCCAGCGCCACCTGGTATTGGCTACCCAGCAGCGGCTTGCCGGTAAAGCTCAGGTCCGCCGGTGTGCGCGAGCGGGTGGCGCCGGCCTGTGCCGCCAGGCTGGGGTAGACCTCTGCACGCTGGATGCCGTAGGCGGCGCGGGCTTCATCGACCCGTAGCACCGCGGTGCGCAGGTCGCGGTTGTTCGCCAGCGCCTGGGCAATCAGGCTTTGCAGCGCGGGCTCGCGGAAGTAGTCGCGCCAGCCGGTGGCGGCGGCTGAGGCGCCGTCCTGGTTGGTCTCGGGTGCGTATTGGTTTGCGACTGGCAGCGCGGGGGCCTCGTAGGGCGGCGCCATTGACGCGCAGCCCGCCAGAAGCAAGGCTGCCATCAGCATTGCGCTTTTGCGCAGCCCGTGTTTACTATGGTTTTTATAGCTGCTAGCGCAGGTAGAGATTGCGCTAGAGGTCTTTTCTTTATAAATCATCGTGCGACGGGTCTACCTATGGGATCAGGGCGGACCTGGGTGCCAGCGGTGCCGGCCAGCAGGGCTTCGATGTCGTCCAGCGACCCGATGACGGCGCGGCGGCCGGTAGCGATGACGAAGGCGCAGGCGGCAGCGACCTTGGGCCCCATTGAGCCGGCAGGCCAGCTGTGTTGCCTCAGCTCTTTGGGCGTGACTTTGCCCAGGGCACGCTGGCCGGGCTGGCCCCAGTCCAGGTAGATGGCGGCCACATCGGTGGCGATCACCAGGCAGTCGGCCTGGAGCTCGCGTGCCAGCAGGCTGCTGCACAAATCCTTGTCGATGACCGCCTCCACGCCCTGCAGGCTGTGGCCGTCGGCGCCCCTGGCGACGGGAATGCCGCCGCCCCCGGCTGCAATCACCAGCGCGTCGTGCTCCAGCAGCCAGCGGATGGCATCCAGGCCCAGCACGCGCAGCGGCTGGGGTGAGGCGACCACGCGCCGCATGCTGTCGCCGTCAGCGGCCATCTTCCAGCCCTTGTCGGCTGCCAGCTGCGCCGCCTGGCTGGCGGTGTATATCGGACCTATGGGTTTGCTGGGGTGGGCAAAGGCCGGGTCCAACGGATCGACCTCCACCCGTGTCAGCAGCGTGGTGATGGTCCGCGTAGCGGGCAGCAGGTTGGCGAGCTCCTGCTCCAGCAGGTAGCCAATCATGCCCTCGGTCTCGGCCCCCAGCACGTCCAGCGGGTAGCCGTCCACGGCGCTGTCCACCGCGTTATAGGCGGCGGACTGCAGCGCCAGCAAACCCACTTGCGGCCCGTTGCCATGGGTCAGCACCAGTGCGTGGGCGCTGGCGATACGGGCCAGCTGGGTGGCGGCGCGGCGGATATTGGCCAACTGGTTGTCGGCGCTCAGCGCCTGGCCGCGCCGCAGCAGCGCATTACCGCCCAAAGCGACGACGAGCTTCATGCCAGCGTGGCCACGAGCACTGCCTTGATGGTGTGCAAGCGGTTCTCGGCCTGGCTGAAGACTATGGACGCATCGGATTCGAAGACCTCATCAGTCACCTCGATCTCGCTCAGTCCATAGCGCTCGTGGACCTGGCGGCCCACCTCGGTGTCCAGGTTGTGGAAGGCGGGCAGACAGTGCATGAAGCGCGAGCGCGGTTTGTGGGTGGCCTGCATCAGCGTGGCGTTGACCTGGTAGGGCAGGAGTTGGTCGATGCGCTTCTTCCACACCTCGTCTGGTTCGCCCATGGAAACCCAGACATCGGTGTAGACAAAGTCGGCCAGCGCCACGGCTTTGAGCGGGTCGGTCTCCAGGGTGATGCGGGCGCCGGTGCTGAGGGCCAGTTCACGCATCTGCGCCACCAGTGCTGCCGGTGGCTGCAGCTCCGGGGGAGCGGCGATGCGCACGTCCATGCCCATCTGCGTGCCGCCAATCAGCAGCGAGCAGCCCATGTTGAAGCGTGCGTCGCCCAGGTAGCAGAACGACAGCTCGTGCAGCGGCTTTTCGCCAAACTCCTGCATGGTCAGCAGATCGGCCAGTACCTGGGTGGGGTGGGCTTCATCGGTCAAGCCATTCCACACCGGCACGTGGGAAAAGCGCGCCAGGTCTTCCACCACGCTTTGGTGAAAGCCGCGGTACTCGATGCCGTCGTACATGCGGCCCAGCACCCGGGCCGTGTCCTTCAGCGATTCCTTGTGGCCCATTTGCGAGCCCACCGAATCGATGTAGGTCACATGGCCGCCCTGGTCGTGCACGGCTACCTCGAAGGCGCAGCGGGTGCGGGTGGAGGCTTTTTCAAAGATCAGCGCGATGTTCTTGCCCTGCAGCCTAGGGTGTTCTGTGCCGGCTGTCTTGGCACGTTTCAGGTCGGCGGCCAGGTCCAGCAGATAGCGGATGTCGTCGGGGCTGAAGTCTTGCAGCGTCAGCAGGCTGCGGTTGCGGAGGTTGAAGGCCATGGGGGTTTCTCTGGTTAGATGGGGTCGCGTTCGATGGGGCAGGACATGCAGTGGCTGCCGCCGCGCCCGCGCCCCAGCTCGCCGCTGGGCACGGTGATGACCTCCACCCCGGCCTTGCGCAGCAAGGTGTTGGTGTAGGTGTTGCGGTTGTAGGCCATGACCACGCCGGGGGCCAGAGCCAGCAGGTTGTTGCCGTCGTCCCACTGCTCGCGTTCGGCCTCGTAGCTGTCGCCGCCGGTGGCCACGCTGCGCAGCCGGGGCAGGCCGATGGCAGTGGCGACCACATCCAGGAAGGGCTGCGTCTCGGTGCGTACATCTAGCGTGCCTTCGGTTTTGCCGGGGCGTAGGCTGTGCACGCGGATGGCGTCCACCACGTCGGGGAACACCGTCACTAGGTCTACATCGCAAAAGCTGAACACGGTATCCAGATGCATGGCGCCGCGTGACTTGGGCAACTGCGCGGCCAGCACATGGATGGCCGCACCCTGGGCGAACAGGCGCCGGGCCAGCTGGCTCACACCCTGCGGCGAGCTGCGTTCGCCCATGCCGACCAGCACCACGCCGTGGCCCATCGGCATCACATCCCCGCCTTCCAGCGAGGCCAGGCCGTGGTCGGTGTCCGGGTCGCCCCACCACTCGGTGACCTTGCCCGCAAACACGGGGTGGAAGCGGTACACCGCCGCCATCAGCAGCGTCTCCTGGCGGCGGGCCGGCCAGTACATGGGGCTGAGCACCACGCCGGAGCCTATCCAGCAGCTGTTGTCGCGGGTGAACAAGGTGTTGGGCAGCGGTGGCAGCAGCAGGTCGGCGGGGCTGGCGCAGCGGGCCAGCAGGCCGTCCATCTCAAACGGCAGCTCGGCCCGGGCTACACCGCCGATCAGGTGTTGGGCCAGCAGCGCGGGTGGCAATGTCTCCAGCCAGGGGCGCAGCTGCGCGGCAGTTTCTGCGTCTACGAAGTTGGGGCTGAGCTTGCGGTCCAGCAGCCAGGTGCGTGCAGTGGGGATGGCAACTGTATCGGCCAGCAGGTCGTGCAGTTCCAGCACTTCCACGTCGCGCTCGGCCATGGCCGAGGTGAAGGCGTCATGGTCGTTACGGGCCTGCGCCACCCACAGCACATCGTCAAACAGCAGCTCGTGGCAGTTGGCGGGGGTCAGGCGCTTTTGTGCCAGGCCGGGGCGGCAGACCAGCACTTTGCGCAGGCGGCCAACTTCGGAGTACAGGCCTTTGAGCAGGGTTGTCATGGTGATGCGTCCGGTTCTATAAGCTGAGTTGGCCCACGCTGAGCAAGTAGGCTGCGACCAGGGCCAGCGCCACCAGCAGCGCCAGTACCAGCCATTCCCAGGGGGTGAAGGCTTTTTCAGCGCGCTGGCGTTTGGCCACGATGTACAGCAGCGCACCGGGGGTGTAGAGCAGGGCGCTGAGCAGCAAGTACTTCAGCCCAGCGGCATACAGCAGCCAGCCGCAATACACCGTGGCTAGAGCGGCGATAGCGATGTCACTGCGGTGCTGTGCAGCCCGTGGACCTTCGCCGCGCCAGCTCAGCACCAGGCCGTAGACGGCGCTGAACAGATAGGGCACCAAAATCATTGCCGTGGACAGCGAGATCAGCGCCAGGTAGGACGCCTTCCAGAACAGCGTGACCAGCAAAAACACCTGCACCATGCCGTTGGTCAGCCACAGCGCGTTGGCGGGTACGCCTTTAGGGTTCTGCTTTGCCAGCCAGGACGGCATGACACCGCCGCCGGCCGGGGTGAACAGCGACTCCGCCGCCAGCAGCGTCCAGGCCAGGAAGCCACCGCCTACGGACACGATCAAGCCCAGCGTGATAGCTACCGCGCCCCAGGTACCCACCGCCTTCTCCAGCACACCGGCCATGGACGGGTTCTTCAGCCCGGCCAATTCAGGCTGGGTGGTGATGCCCAGCGACAGCAGCGATACCGCCATCAGCAGCAATAAACACAGCAGAAAGCCGATGACGGTGGCACGGCCCACGTCCTTGCGCTCGCGGGCTCGGGCCGAATAGACGCTGGCGCCCTCGATGCCGATGAACACCCATACGGTGACCAGCATGGTGCTTTTGACCTGGTCCAGCACCGAGCCCAGCTTGGCATCGCCCCAGAAATCCAGCCGGAAGGTATCCACCTGAAAGGCCATGGCCACCAGCACGATGAACAGCAGCAGCGGCACCACCTTGGCCAACGTGACCACCGCATTCAGCACTGCCGCACCCTGTATGCCGCGCAGCACCAGCGCATGGATCACCCACAGTGCGACCGACGCGCCCAGCACGGCCGCAGGTGTGTTGCCCTCGCCCAGCACCGGGAAGAAATAGCCCAGCGCACCAAAGGCCGCCACCAGGTAGCCCACGTTGCCGATCCAGGCGCTGATCCAGTAGCCCCAGGCCGAATTGAAGCCCACGTAGTCGCCCGACAAGGCCTGGGCGTAGGCGTAGACGCCGTTGTCCAGCTCAGGCTTGCGCAGCGACAGCATTTGGTACACGCGGGCCAGGGTCAACATGCCCACACCGGTGATGATCCAGCCCAGCAGGATGGCGCCTGCACCGGCGCCCGCCGCCATGTTCTGCGGCAACCCGAAGATGCCACTGCCAATGATGGAGCCCACCACCAGCGCCACCAGCAGGCCGAGGCCCAAGGTGCCTGGCGCGCGCGCCTGTACAAGCGGGCTTGGTGTTGCAACGTTCATGGTGTTATCTCTTGCATGGATGGGAGGATCGGGCCTGGTTCGGCGCTTGCACTAATGTTGTACAGACCGGTATCGGGTCGGCTGATCTATGTCAATGTTTCGCGCGGGTACTGCAAGTTAGACCGCTTATGCAAGCTGGGTTACGGGCTTGAAATGCCAGCGTGCAAGAGCAGCTTCCCGATCAGGGTGTTGCAAGCCATTGAGGCCTCTAGCGCTTATTCTGTCTGCGTGGGTAGCTATCTTTATTGATACTGCACGACGCCGCACTAAGCAAGGGCGTGGGACGGCAATTGGGCCTGCAGCGACCGCACTTGGCGCTCCAGTGCCTCGATGCGGTTGAGGTGACCGAGCAGCAAGGCCACGCTGAACAGGTCCAGGTCAAAGTCCTTGCGCAATTTGGCCGCAGTGCGTAGCGGGGCCACCCATTCGGCGCTGAAGGCGGACTCTTGCGGGGCGGCTTGTAGGGGGGCTAGCGGCACCAGGGCGCTGTAGTCGATCAGCTCTTCCAGGTCGGCGGTGCCCATTCCGCAGCAGCGGGATAGTTCGGCCAGGGTCATGGTCTCGCTGGCATCCAGCCAGACCCATTCAACGAGGGTGAGGTTCATGGTGCGACTCCTTGGGTGGCGTTTGGCGTGGATTGAAATGGGAGATGCGCGACAGCTCTACGTAAAGCTCGCGTTCCTGGTCCGACAGCGTGGTGGGTACATCAATATGGACAAGTGCATAGAGGTCGCCGAACCCGCTTTTCCCTTGGGCCAGGCCCCGGCCTCGCAAGCGCAACTTGCGGCCTGAGCGGGTGCCTTGCGGCACGGTCAGCAACACCGGGCCGTCCAGCGTGGGCACCTCGATTTCCGCGCCCAAGGTCGCTTCCCACGGAGTCAGCGTCAGGTCAAAGTACAGGTCGTGGTGGTCCGGGCGGAACAAGGGATGGGGCGCCAGCGTGATGTGCAGGTAGATGTCGCCATCGGCCCCACCGTTGCGCCCCTTGCCGCCTTTGCCGCGCAGCCTGAGCTTTTGGCCCTCGCGTGTGCCGGGTGGGATGCTGACCTCCAATGTGCGCGTGCCACCGGTATCAGCCAGGTTCAGGTTGAGTGTGCAGCCCCGGTGTGCGTCCTCCAGGCTGATCTGTACCGTGTTTTCATAGTCATGGCCGGGTGTGGACACAGGCGCGCGGGCCGATCCTCGGCGGCCATGGCCCATGGCCGCCAGCAGGTCGGCCAGGTCCATGTCGTCAAACGATGCAGCATCTGCCGCATGTTCGTGCCGCCATTGGGGTGGTGGTGCAAATTCTTCTCCAGCCCGTGGCTGGCCTAGCGCATCGTAGGCGGCCCGCTTCTCGGGGTCCTTGAGGGTGGCGTAGGCCTCAGCGGCATCCTTGAAGCGGGCTTCGGCATCGCTTGCCTTGGAGACGTCGGGGTGGGTCTGGCGCGCCAGTTTGCGATAGGCCTTTTTGATCTGGTCCAGGCTGGCATCGCGCGGTAAGCCCAGCGTGGCGTAGTAGTCTTTGTATTGCATAGCGGGTGGCCTTACGTAAAAGACGCATTCATGGGCCGGGTGTTCTGCACCCATGTGCCCGAACCTTAGGTTGCCGCGTTGCTGGCCGGCTTGTGCACGGCGAATGTATGGCCGCAGAAACCCATTCCCATGGTGTCCGCATCTGTGCCGGGCAGGCTGATCTATGTCAAGGTTTTGCTTGGAACTTGCAGCTGCGGAAGTTCAGCCGCTATCTCTGCAGCCGGGCAGTGCAGAGTCAATGATTGACAGCAGATGGCACAACAAGCTGTGCCTGCGCCACTATGGTGGTGGGCGCAAGGTACTGCGCATAGAGCATTTGTCTACACACTGCACATCCACAGCAAGGGGGCAGGGAAGTCCAACAGAAAAAGGGTTGCGACCTGTCCGGGTGTCCCGTTTTGATGGTCGGGGTGAGAGGATTCGAACCTTCAATCCTAGCCTGAAAACGCCTGTAAGCCGTTGATTTTGCTAGGACGCTCCGCCATGTGTCAGTGCATTTTGGTGCGTCTAATTGACACACTGGTTTCTAGTATATCGTCACGTTACTTCGTGTCACCTGTTTATGAGGACGTGTATGAAACGTGATTGGGACTTGATCCGAGCGCAGCTTACGGCCATTGAGGAAGACAAGGATTTCAAGGCGACAGTATTTGCAGACATTCCGCCCGAGCCTAAATGGACTACGCAAACTGAGGCTGTTTTTACGGCGGAACATGCGGAGTACAAAAAGATTGAGGCGCGAATCTTTGGGCACCTAGAGTTGCTTGTGAACAATGGGTATGTGGAGGGCGTAATCCTGAGCCGCTACTTAAGCGGGGACTACGGCTACGCTGCAAGCGACCCGCGTTTGACCATGGCCGGACATGACTTACTCGATACGATCCGCTCTGACACGCTTTGGTCTTCAATCAAGACAACGGCAAAAACAAAAGGTATTGAGCTTACGTTTGATTCAGTTAAGGCGCTGGCCGCATTCACCCTCAAGTCCATGCTGGGTTAAAGGCGGATTTACAAAAAAGCAGGTGCGCACAAGTACACGCGGTCTTCACCAAAGTTACTCAGGCTGGGCCGTTTGGCCTGAGGTAGGCGTCCCGGCCCATCTCGACAAACCCCTCGTGGGCAAAGCGAGGGCATGCATTGACCGATAGGGCTGCTGAGAGGCCGAAGCCTTTAACGAACATTGTCAGAGCCACGCAATGACCAGGGCAGGCCAAACGAGCAACCCGACTATAAAGAGCATGGACAGGAACAATGAGGCGTACCAGCGGATTGCCCCACGCAGATATGGTGGCAGTTTGCGGAACGCCTCACTAGTAAGCATATTGCCACGCTCAGGGTGGAACCATGTGCAGGCGCATAGCAGTCCCCACGGAACGACGACGAGCGGGCCGAAGAACGGAGCGACGAAAGACGCGAGTGAGGGCCGTAGCACGAGCAGCGTAACCCCAAGTGTGATGCTGAGGAGGGATGCTGCAAGGAACCACCAGCGGTACGCAAACAGGCGGGACGCCAGCGTAGATGCCATCAAGGGACTCATGGCTCTCCCCCTGCATTGTCGGTGTGCATTTTCGTCGGCCTCTGCTTACCTCCCATGTTCTTCCCTCCGTTTACTCGCATGCTACATGCCCCTGACCGAAAACGACCGTTTATGCACAGGGTTCGATAGGGTGTTCAAAATATAGCTTGACCGGATTTTGAACAGGCCACACAATACGGACACCCTTTATGAACAGGAGCCCGTATGTCTCGCGTCTTTGCTTACTGCCGTGTCTCTACTGCAGGCCAGACCACAGAAAACCAAGTCCAGGAGATCGCCGCCGCAGGCTTCACCATCACGGCCCCCAGGACCATCACTGAGACCGTATCGGGTAGCGTGATGGCCTCAGAGCGTCCTGGGTTCACTAGGCTTATGGACAAGCTGGAGGCCGGTGATGTGCTCGTGGTTACCAAGCTGGACCGCCTGGGTCGCAACGCGATAGACGTTAGGCAGACCGTGGAGACCCTGGCGACACAGGGCGTCCGGGTGCACTGCTTGGCCCTCGGGGGCGTCGATCTGACCAGCCCAGCGGGCAAGATGACCATGCAGGTCATTGCAGCGGTTGCAGAGTTTGAACGGGACCTGTTAGTAGAGCGTACCCAGGCGGGCCTACAGCGGGCTCAGGCTGAGGGGAAGACCCTGGGACGCCCAGTGAGCCTAAAGGCCTCTCAGAAAGCGGAGGTCTCCCAGCGGCTCCAGGCGGGCGAATCGGTCGCCTCTATCGCCAGGGCCATGCAGACCAGCCGCCAGACCATCATGCGCCAGCGTGACGCCTTGGGGGTCGCATGAGCCGTGGACGCCCTCAAATCTGAGGGGGTCTCCAAATTTGGAGCCACCCTGGCGGTCGCATGATTGCCTGACCCCTCCCCGGCCCCCTTGGTTTCTCTGCAGTCCATAGGTACCCCGGGGTCTACGGGGGAATCTGCGGCATGCGGGCGGAAACACCATAGGCTGCGAATTTTTGGCATTGGAATTTAAGCCGCCCTGGCTATGATTCAGACGCCCAGAACAAACTCCACGCACCCATGGCCCTCAAGCGTCTCCTATTGATCCCCTGCGCCGTCCTGAGCCTCTCCGCGTATACCGAAGAGCCCATGGTCCTTGGGCGCACATATCTGACCTGCATGCAGGACTCAGCAAAGAAGTTCAATGTAGGAGGAGCCAGTATGGAACTCTCGCTGGACACAGCGGCTATAAAGTGCGAACCGCACCTGGACGAGTTCCGCACGTATTACAAGGAGAACCAAGGGGCCACCAGGGCCTCTATGACGGCCCTAGACGCCACGCTGTCAGCAGTTAAAGGGGTAGGCCGCGTGAAGGCCCTTGAGACCCTGACAGACAAGCGCTAGCCCATGGGTATGCTCAAAACTGAGCAGACGGCACCTTGGCGGGTTCTGGGTTAATTACTGGAATCTCAGTAGTTGCTGGGTCTCTGTACTGGCCTCAAAACTGAGGCAAGCACCGATTGATGCGCAGCTGCGCGGATAGCCGGAATCCCGGCTTTCTCCTCGTACTACTTCTTCAACTCGTAGCGCATGTCATTGCCCGGCTCAAAACTGAGCGCAGCTGACCCAATGCGCCGAAGGAGAACCCCGGGACACACCGTGAGACCTGGAGTCCTGGGCGGCATCTCTGTGTCTACCAAGAGCCGCTTGGTGTCCGCTGGGGCGGTAGACCAATACCCAGACCAAATGACCTTGGATACCCTGGGGGCTCGGTGACTGCCAGGGGCTTAGGGTTCACTTGTCGTCACCGAGTTACCCAGGGTGATCCATGGGATAGACCAGGATTGGATATTCATGGTCGATAACGAAGGTTAGCCAAGGGGCCTTGACCTACTCAGTGAGGACCCAGGGTGACCCAGTGATACCTGTAGTCTTTCTATAAGTATTCCTATAAGTAGTACACATAAGGACACTTAGTGAATACTAAGAGACCACTTAGTGACACTAAGTGAATACTTATAGATATACATAGGGACCTGAGTTATCTTCTGACTGTCATGCCGTTCAGTACATCCGTTGACCGGCTTTAAGCTGCTGCCCGCGCCTACCAAGGATGGGGATTGTTGTCCCATTTGCACAGGAAGGCCCGCAGGATCCCCTGAGAGGCTGCAAAAGGCATGCGGGTATATCTTGGTAGCCATCATGTCATAAAGCGCCCTATGGGTCGTTTAAATTGATTCATGCCGTTTCCTGCCCTGCGGACTCTTGATTGATACCGCCTACTCAGTTTTCAGTGGATGGTAGACAGCCCAAATTTGGACCGTCCTCATTCATCCCAATCAGGCATGCAGCCCCGCAGGAGTCACCAGGAGGCCGCAGGAGGCCTTAAGGGATCCAGGGAATGCCGCGATGGCCACAAGGCCACAAAACGCCCTATAGACCGTTTAAATCGATCCCTACCACTTGCCATCCCGCAGGCGCTTGATGAACGCATAGACGGCCCAGCCGATCACAGCGAGTCCTAGGATGGTTCCAACATTGATGTGCATGGCTTGCTCTCCTGCTCTGGGATGGTTGTTTAGTCTAGCGGGCTGGTGTCGTCATTGCACCCATGCGCCAGCGCACATGACGCGGTACGCCTCCTGAGCCTCCTTTAGCGCCTTGGGTAGCACCTGCTTATAGTCCAGGCTCCCAGCCGCAGAGCCCACGCAAGATCCATCCGCAGCCATCACGATATGTCCGCCCTGCGTCCCAGCGCCCGCCAGGATGGAGACCAGCGGCCCAGGCTCACCATCGGCTCCAATGGGTAGTTCTTCGATGCACAGAGCGGCCCATTGGTCTCCGGTGTCCGTGTCGCCATACTCAGCAACCACAGGAGCGCCAAGGCGTCTAGTCAGGCCCTGGGCTAGGGTCTCGATATGGTGCATCTGCAGGGTGGTAAACGCGGTCAGGGTTGTCGCCAAGTGTTGCGCTGTGAACATGGTCAATCTTTCTGCAATAGGAATGCGGCGGCTTAGACAAGCCCGGAAGCCGCCACACCGGGGCAGGACGGCACTGCGCCACCCTGCGGAATCGGAGGCTGCTAGGCGGTCGTAGTGGTGGCCTGGGAGGCCTGGGGTGTCTTGGTGCTTGGTGGCGTCCAGGCCGGGGCCACGAATACGCGGGGCAGGTTTAGACCTGGATAGCTCAGGCGACCCAGGGCGTCACGCTTGGTCGCTAGGTCGATATGCGTGTAGACCTTGCGCCCTGTACTCCCGCCGCTGGCGTGGCCTATTAGCGCATCTATGGTGGGCTCTGTGATGTGCTGGCTTGCCAGGGCGGAGCGCACGTTATGGCGCAGGCTGTGAAAGTCTGGATAACGGTCTGTGATGCCTTGGGCTTTTCGGTAGTCCCCAAACCATTGGGATAGGTTGTCTCCCGCTGGCCTTGTGGCTGATGCGGCCAGGGCTGGAAACAATTTCACAGCGCCCAGCTGCTCTAGTGCAGTGCAGTAGTCCAGGAAGCCCAGGCGCACAAGCTCAGGATGGACGGGGATAAGCCGTTCGCTATTGGTCGTCTTGAGCCTGCTACCTGTAGCTCTGCCGTGGATGCTGAACGCTTGAATGCTATCAATGGCTTTGACGTCTGTCAGGTCAAGCTGTGCCAGTTCGCCGATACGGGCACCTGTGTACAGCCCAATTAACGGGACCCAGTACGCAGCGTCTTTCCCTGCCTTTGCAATGCTGGGCAGTTCATAGCGTTGAAAAAGTGCGGTCCCGAATAGTTGGTCCAGCTGTTCTGGAGTCCAGGGTGTCCGGTCGGTGCTGTCTTTGACCTCTATCGAGAGCCCCGCCCATGGGTTGCGGTCAATCTCGCCAGCGTCAAACGCGAAAGCAACCAGGCTCTTAACGACGTCCAGGTGGTTCTTCGCCGTCTTGTCCCCGAATGGGCGCTCGGGGCTTAATAGCCATGCGCGGAACGCGGCACCGTGGGTGCGCTCGATGGACGTTAGGGAGGGGAGGGGCTTTCCTGCCTGACTCGCTGTGAGCAAGACGAGACCGCGTTCCATCCGCTCGACCGCATTTACCTTGGCCTTTGTGGTGGCCTTCCATAGCGGCACCATATCTGCGAGCGCCTTCGGTGCCTGGGGGGCTTCGTGATTGGCTAGGGTGTCCTTGGCGGGCTCCGGCAATGCGGGGGTGTCAACGAGAACCCCGGTGTCCCTGCGTGTCACTGCGTCCCTTGCGCGGGCGTAGGCTGCTAGGCAGTCCTCCAGGGTCTGCGCCCCGTCGTCAGACTCCCATTCAATGGAGAGCCCCAGGCGCTTTGCCTGTCGATCTGCTAGGGGGAGAATAGCCTCCAGGTCTCCTGCTGCTATTGCACTGGCTGCACGTGCCGCACGCGTGGCGTTTAGACCATCCCTCATGGCTTGTATAGAAGGAGGCAAGGGGGATAAACGAGACACAGGGGCCGCCGGGACCATTGAGGCCATTACCAGGGCTACTGGATCGAAGTTATCAGGATCAAAGGCGGATACGTCAATGCTGACAACCTGGGCACCTTGGGCGGCTCTAGCCGTGTACTGCTTGTCCCTGCGCTGTTCAGCGTCCGCCTGTAGCGCTGCCGCGTAGACCGCCTGGGCGATCACTTCCCGCATGGCTGGGGTTACCTGGGTGACCTTGGAGGGCGCTAGGCCGCGCCGCTTGTCCAGGAACTCCTGTTCAAACGCTGCCTTGAGGGCCAGGGCCTTAATGCGGGCCTCGGCTTTGTCTGAGGTTCCTAGGGACGCCCGGTGTCTATAGGTCGCCAGGGTTCCCTTGGTGGTCCTGGGGTACAGGTGGCGCAGGTCCTCGGGCAGGGTAACGCGTAGCCAGTAGGTTGAGCTGCGCAGGAAGACGCCGGTTGGAAGCTTTGAAGCCATGTCCTTGGGTTCCGCTGATGGGGTTTTACTTCGCATCAACTGACACACCAAAATGACACTGTTATCGCCTGGAAACCCGCATGGATGCTGGGTTCTCTATGAGAAGTATGGTCGGGGTGAGAGGATTCGAAACCCACAAAAACCCGGCTTCCCAGAGGGGGCGCACTGTTGACCCGGCTGTTTTTACGCAGTGTGTCTACACAGTTTGGAAGACCCAATGGTAGCACTGAAGCCTGCCTTTCAATCTCACTTGGAAGCGGGCCAGAAA
Organism: Rhodoferax sp. GW821-FHT07F03; assembly: GCF_059418745.1. NCBI lineage: Bacteria > Pseudomonadati > Pseudomonadota > Betaproteobacteria > Burkholderiales > Comamonadaceae > Rhodoferax > Rhodoferax sp. GW821-FHT07F03. Next base: position 47,681 of record NZ_JBWKQM010000011.1, on the reverse strand, counting down.
ACCAGTTTTGGGTGTTTTAGCAGTAATCGCCTACTGGTAGGCGAGTTTGCTTGGGGCGCTGCGGAACGTTGCCCAAAGGCCTGTCTCTGGGGCGGTTCACCTATGCCGGTTGGTTTGGCGAAGTGAGAACTTCTAAAACTAGGGCGTCACTTAATCAATCCGTCCACAATGCGCTGTGTGCGGTTGAAAATGTCTTCACTTTGCTTTTCGAGGATGGAGAGGTCATCAATTAGCCCTAGTTCGGAGCGCGCAGCCGCCATAACCGCGTTTATTTTATTCATCATCGAGCCCTGCTTAACTACCAGTGTTTTCATAAACTCTTGAACTAATTGATTGAGTTTTGATTGCAATTCACGTCGCGCCAGAGATAGCTCATTGATACTGTCGCCTAATGAATCGCAATTTGCTTGCAGTCGCCGGCCTTTAAGATGGCTAGTGGAATCGTACGATGGAGGCGTATTCCTGCGGAGCTCATCAAAATCGTCCAAAATCTTTTGTGCATTATCTCTTTCTAATATTGCCTTGGATAGTTTTATTTCATTTTCCTTGATTCCGCGTTTCACATCTTGAATATTGGGTATTTCCCCCGTGAGGTCAATAAACATTTCATTTAGTGATGCATAGAATTCTCTTATTAAGTGGGCGGTTTTTACTTCGCTCAAAAGCCAAGTTTTATTAACTGATGCTGACATCTCCTGGAGGGGGCTCCCAAAATTTGGGTTTTCATTAATATCAATTTGTGTCATTGATCCCATCATTTTTTGAACTTTTGCATAGTCGTCCAGCAACTGTGCGTACAGCTCTTTACGAGCATCAAGGAGTCGATCAAGTTGCGCCTTTTTTGCTGAGTAGGCTCGTTCATCGGTCGCTTGATTAGCTGCATGTAGCCTCTCGTTCGTAGCCTCTGTTGTTGCATGAGTAAGCTGCGAAAGAACCTGCGCCGCTGCGGCCTTGATTTGTTCATCCGTATTCTCTTTGGCTGCTTTAACTTGCTTATCGGTAATACGTTGAGAGTTCCAAATGGTGAACAGAACTGCTAGCAGCGCAGCAATCGCTGGCAATACTCCCGGGCCTTCCCACCAGTCGCCCTTAGGCGTGGGAGCCAGTTGTACAGTAATTGCTGCTACTGGCTGCGGCAGCAATATTGGAGGAGCTAATGGCGGAGGGGCGGGGGCTGATACAGGGTTCAATGAAGGCTTAGCTTTTGGAGAGCTAGCAGGCTGGGACGCTGTAGTTGAAACTGTCATCCTATTATTGTGCCCGGTGGTGGTTGCGCGGCGTTGGCGCTTTTCAGGGTTCTATGGGCAAAAATTAGACCTATCTTTAAGGCTTCACCAATTTTGCTAAAAAATCCGGGGCCCCTTTGGATAAACCAAGGTCCGCGTTTCCCCCCGTGCCACCCCTCGTTTCCCCATGCGGGCAACTTTATTTTCACCATCACGATGCCCCGCGCAGGCCCTGAAAATCGTTCCACATGCGCAACCTTCCCGACTTCGCAACGATGCCTGGAGGCCCCTAAATGGCGTGCCTATTGGCTCCACGGGGCGGGGCGGGTTGGATGGTCCGAGTTCTGCAATAGTTGCGTATCTGGAATAGTTCGAAATGTGGAACTAAGCCTTATGGATACAGTGTTTGTAGCTATCTTTTTTGATGTTACAGTGCGCCGGTCGGGGGCCAATGTGGGCCTCGCAAACACTCAACAAGGGACACATAAAGATGACTGACAGCACCACAATTGAGAACCTGAACACGCCGCCCACGAATGCCTACAACACGCGGGCGAAGCGCCTACAGGGATACGCGGCCTACTACTTGGACCGGGCCATTCAGCCTGTGGTCTGGTTGCTATCCAAATTTACGAATCTGACAGGCGCGTCTATCGTGTGCTATCCGACCTACAGCCCCCGCTCTGACGCCTGGAGGGAGGTGGATTCCCGTGGCTGCAGCTACTTTCTGCACCTAGGGTATATGGAGCTGGTGGCCGATGTGATCCACAACGAGGCCGCAGCACCCGGGGAGTGCAAGACCATAGACGGCTGGCGGTAACCGCCCCAGGAGGGGCAGCGCTTGGGCCGCACGGTGGCCCGCTGGGGGCCTTCACTGGCCCCTTGGTGTTTCTAGGCAGCGGCGCAGTACCGTTTGACGGTGGCGGTGGACAGGTTCCAGTGCGCTGCAGTCTTGGCGATGCTGGCGCCGTGCTCTTGTCGCCATGCCCGCACTTGCTTCGGGTCCCCATCAAGAGGCCTCCCCAGGCTGGTTTTGCCCCGGTGTGTACGGCCAGTCTCCGCCAGAGACTTACGGGCGACATCACGACCCGTGGCTGTCCGCTCCTTGATCTTCCTCCGCTCCATGTCCGCTATCTGCGCTAGCACTGCCAGAATCAGCTCCCCGGCATCCCCTTCAAGGTGGCCCAGCCCATGCACGTGGACGCCCACACCCAGCGCCCGAAGCTTGCGCACGGTGGTTTGCACATCCAACGCATCACGGCCCAGGCGGTCAACTGCGTAGACGCAGACGGTTTTAGATGTCCCGCCCTGCTGCCCCAACTTGAGCCCCTCCAACATGGCCGCGAAGCCGGGGCGCTCTGCCGCAGGGACCGAGCCGCTCACACCTTCATCGGAAAACTCCAATGCGAAGCCCCCGCCCATGGCGCCCCGCTGGGCTTCAATGGATTGGTCGATGGTGCTAACGCGGTAATAGGCAATTCGGGTCATAGCGGATGGCTCAAATGATGATGGATTATTATGAGCCTGGATCAAATATCAAGTCAATATCTTTTGATCCATGGTTACAGACCAAATTCGGGTGGGCTCACAAGGTACAAGTTTTGAGCCAGTACCACACACCGCCCGGTAACCCTCACGCCCCCAGCAAAGCGCGCCCAGACTAATACGGAGATTCCCGTAAAAGGCGCACCCCGCACGGTGACCCTTCAGCAGGTCCTGTGGGGTGCTACCGGAGTGCCCCAGGAAGTCCCCGGCAAGGACACCGCCCCGAAGGCAGCTTTTAAGGCCATGAGGAACCTAGAGGATGCTCTTGTACTGGAGAGTCTTATTTTGGGTAAGTGGTTCATATTAATACCGAGTGGTCTAAACCCTGCCCCTCGCTAAACCAAACGTCGAGCCCGTGTGCTGATCCGGCATGCACTGACCAGCAGGACGCTATTCAAGTGATGGCGGAAGCAGGCGTGTGCATCCGGCGCTATCGCTGCGGTAGTCCTGCCCTTCCAGCGGTTGGAGTGCGTTGGAATTGCCATTTAAGTCATATGCACCAATGGCTTACATGATTTTTCGCGGCCTAAACCCCGACCCTCGCTAAACCAGACGTTCTGGGTAGCACCCGTCCGCCGCGCCTTTGCGGCACTTACCAACCACCTAGAAAGATATTGAAAATGAAAACCACTAAAGCACTGTTTGCAACCGCCACGCCATCTACCGGGGCGGTGTTGGATGCAGCAGCGGAACCGCAGGAGATGCGGAATATCCATTCGCTGATTTCGCCCGAAACCATTGCCATGCTGCTGGACTACCAAGACGAATTGGCCAAGACCGTTCGATATATGAAGGAGCACGACGGCCACCCATTGACGGGGATGCCGGAACCCGATTTTGCACTGCGCCATGCGCTGGGCGTAGCCCTCAAGGCAACCCGCGCAGCCAACAAGGTTGGACGTGGTGAATGGGCGGTCCGCAAGTTGGATGCCGCTCGCCGGGCAGCTGCAAAAGCCGGGGCACTGTGATGGACCGCACAACCAGCCCCCAAGGCCACTACCCGGAGCGCGTTGTGTTCCGCAATCTGGCCCTACCTGTGTCGGTCTTTGACCGCATTAAGGACACGCAGCGGGCCATTGAGGCCAAGCAGGGTTCCCGCCTGAGTCTCTCCGAGGTGGTCTCCCACATCGTCCGCCAATACCAACCTAATGCAGAAAGTGAAGTACGAAACCATGTCCCCGCAATCCTCATCTCCCGTAAGCCGTAAGGCCTCCGCCGTGGTCGGCTGGTTCCCCACAACGCCAGCCGCTGAGATGGCTGTTTTGGATGGAGCGAATGCCCGCCAAGTGGCCTTGCGGGTCCGTCTGCGCAACCTTTATTGGTTAAGCGAATGCAGGCCGCTAACTGGTGTGGCGGTCACTTTGCAGCGCAGAAATATGGTCAGCATTGCCCCGCAAGACTCACTTGAGGACGCCGAGGTGGAACTGTTGTTGTCTCCGCACTTTGGTTTTGAGGCTACCAAAGGTGGATGGTGTATCCCTGAACTTGATGACCACTACCGCCATGCGGTGGCCGCTGTTAGTGCTCAGCGCGCACAGAGGTCCGCAGCCGGTAAGGCCAGCGCAGAGGTCCGAAGGGGCAGAGCGAAGTTGCCCGAGGCTTCCCTAACGGAACCCCAGCCCGTGCCCGAAGTGTCCAGCAGCCTGCCAGCGGACCAAGAAGACTTCTAAAGCTTGCTGTGCAACGGCAGTTCAACGGCTGTTGATTTCCGTTCAACCACCCCGCAACGCCTGTTGATTTATGTTCAACAAGAGAAGATAAGAGAAGACTACATAACAAGACATAACAAAAGCAGACATTGCGCTACGACCTCCTGTTACAGCTGTTCTGGCAATTGTCCTGTTGTGTATGTCCTTCATCTGCATTGGGGCGGAGCCTGTCCCTAAGCCCATAGCTGCCTGTGCACACAGGTGCCCTATGGTGCCCCTTCGGGGTAGACCTTCCGCTGATTCCTGATTGTGGTCTGTCCATGGTCATCCTGCTTCCGGTGCCCTGTAAGTTGCCCTGTGCGGTCCCTGACATATCAGGAGCACCACAGCTATATACAGGTCGCCCTCAAGGTGCATTGCCACCTGTCACCACTTCAACACTTCCCCTTCCATGAGCCTATTTCTCCACACACCACCAACAGGCCGCACCGCAGCCATTGCCGCAGGCCTTACCTCCTACGACTCCCGCCGTCGCTGTCCAATCTCAGGGCATGGCACCTTGCGCAGGCCACGGGATGGCAAGTGCTGCGCATGCCTTCAACAGGCTAAGGACCTCCAAGCGGCTACAGGGGAAAAGCTGTATCAGGCGGCCCTTGTGCGGGCACGTGCGGAGGTCGTACGCGAGCAGCGCCGGGAGGCCAAGCGTGTGGCCGATGAGGTCCTAAAGGCAGAGAAGGCGGCCCTTCGGGTGCAGGTCCAGGCAGACCGCGACAAGGCCAAGCGGGCCAGACTCAAGGCAGCGCGGGCGGCTCAGAAGGCCCAGGAGGCCGCAGAGGCTGTGCCTGTGGGTAGTCCAGCAGTTGCCCCGGTAGCGCCCCCTGCGGTGGCTGCGGTGGGCTCCTTGGGTGTCCCTCCTTGGGAGGAGGGCAGCACAGCGGACTACTCAGACACGACCTGCCCTTGGGGTGACTCCCCGCCCTGGGATTGATTCCCTAACGGGGCCGCCATGGACATGGTGCGGGTGTTTAGGACGACCTCCACAGGCGGGTAATCGTCGTCCTCATGGTCAAAGCCTGTCATATCTGGCGGGGTGCGGACCAGCTGCGCAAGCCTTCGGAGTTCTTCGGCAGTCGTCGCGCATATCCACGATTGCGGGTAGCGAGTCACGCGGCTCTTGGACCCACCCCTGGCGATGTACTCCAGGCCGGTGATGTGCATGCCAACATTGATTTTCACCACACGCGCATCCACCAACTGGGGTAGTAGCTCCTTGGCGTCCGGGTCGTAGCACTCCGCATAGTGCGCCCGGTTGCTCTGGTGGCTTAGGGTGTCGGGCCGCAGGACCAACCGGCCATAAACAGGCGCACAGGCCAGCACATCGGCGGCGCTCATGCGGAGCCCTTGGGAGCGTAGGCGATATATGTATAAAAACACAGTATCAGGATTATGGCACGGCAAGCCCCTGCACGCCGCCATAAGAGCCCCCAAGGGGCCGCGCAGGGCCTTTCTGTCCAATGGTCTGCGGGCGTCTGCGTACCTGTTTTTTGTTTGGTGACCTCAAGGCCATTCAAGGCCCCAGCTGGTGCCCCTTGGAGGCACTGTAAAGTAAACCGAGGGCAGCGGCGAGAGAGCCGGGATTGTCCGGTTAACTGCAGCTAACTGCCCAGGAATTTTTTCTAAAAACTCAGAGGTAAACAGAGAATCATGGGACTTAAAGCGGACATCCAAGAAGTGACGGACACATGGAATCAATCCCCATGGCGGGTAAAAGGCTTCCTTGTGATTTCTCTGTTTCTGGCGGTGAGTTCTATAGCGTCGCTATCAGAGGCTGTCTTCAAGTGGAAGGGTTTCATTCTTGATGCACTAACATTTTATCGAACCTATATATCCAATCCACTGGGGTTGCAGTTTGCAAAGCTATTGGGGCATCCGTTGCCTACCGATTTTCTGGATAGTGCATTTTTATTGACTATGTTCTTTTCTGGAATGGTCAGAGCTATTCTTTTTAGAAAGCAAAGCAATTCCCAGAAACTGCACGACATGCTCTTTTTTCTTTTTGCCTACGGGATGATGCTGTACTTAATGTTGAACCCCTCAGTTCCCTATGTCGTCCATCAAAATGAAACCTTTTCAATATGGGCAATGTATCCAATATTTCTACTATGGTTTTACATCATGCTGAAAGGGGCGGAGAGGATATTGGCTATGTCGTATATGCTTTTTCCTCCGATGGTGGTGGGCATACTCGGTGCAATCTCTGCGGGCTTGAGCCGTTGATATCCAAGTGCCCTTAAATACTACTGTGGCTAACATGGCCCCGGCTCCCATGTGGCCTGACCCTGCGCTCCATTCGCAGGACGTGTGTGAATGCTTCGCGGATATGAAAGAAAACTGGTCTGCACTTGAAAGCCGCGTTCAGGGCCTATCGACCCCAAGCGGGGCACCTATCCGCACCTACAGAGACCACACGGGGACCCGCTGGTTCGTCCTGGTAGATGTGGGCAAGGCACTGCAGAAGCAACATGCGGCCTCCATGCGGGCGCGTATCAATGACCCTAGCGATGTGTCTTTAGTGCGCCGCTATGGCTGAATAAGGTAGGTCTGGGCATCTGAATTTCTACAGTTGCATGAGCAACTTCCCTATATCAGTTGCATCCAACTCTTCTTTGCTCATCCGTGCTGCGGCCTTCCAGCTTTCTCCTTTACCCCAAAACGAACCATCTTTTGCCGGCTCGTCATACGGCGCAAGGGCTGCGAATTTTCCCTCCCCCCAAATAGCATTTATCGCACCTTGGCTGATATAGTTTTCAATAGCTCTTCGTGCAGTGACGCAGCACTCAATTTCGAGACTATTACAAATTGACAAAAAATCTTGACGGGCTTTAATTGGCTGACTCTCCGCTGATTTTCGCTCGCTGTCGACTAGGGCATAAACCTTATCGCAAAGTCTTTTTACTTCCGCCAACTCCACCGCGATTTTTCCATTAACCATTGAGTCGCCACCTAATGGTAGAACTATTGTTTTTCTGTCTTTTTCATATATGCGCAGAAATTGCTGCATTGTGCGCACATCCTTAACCCCTTCCACTAACAAAATGCAATCCCACCCAATATCCTGCAAACCAGCAATACCCAAGGAGCCCAGAAACTCTGCATAGTGAGGTGTTCGATCAAAAGGACGTACAACTGATCGATCACCTTTGCGCTGAACGGAATAGGAAAAGTCAGCTAGACGAGCCAAACCCATTGAGTGGGTCGTGTAGATAACTCCTCGGCTTGCATAAGTCGCAAGGGTAGTTAAAAAGTCACTTTGCAATGCTGGATGCAAATGCAATTCAGGCTCATCAATCAATATATAGGTCGGCTTTCTAATTAGGGCGTTACCAAGCACCAGCACCAACTGAGAAAATCCGGCTCCCAGCTCCTGCAATTTGTGCGGACGCTTATCTACAACTACTTGCAAAGTTTTAAGCTCGATGGATGCATTAATTTCCAAAGTCTTTGCGCCAATTAATCGGCGAATGTCCTCGGTTATTCGTTCAATCGCGCGATTCTGAGCCTTGGTGGGTCCGGTTTTCCAGTTGTGCCATTGATTAATAAATCCCGTTCCAATCTGAGTGTCAAAATGTCCACCGCCACCTTCATTAATGGCATTGCGATATGGGCCAAAATATAAAGCCCGGACAAGCTCATCGACAAAGGAGAATGCCGGTATCGCATCGAATACCTCGCCATTAGAAATTTTTATGCGACCTTCGGTGAATTCACTAATTGCATTAATTGAGTTTGGAATATTTAGCTCTCGATTATTTTGGCAAAATACCCTGCATTTAAAAATGGGGGAGGTATTGCTAAATTCCAATATAATTTTTGTTATCGAGTTTGCCTTTTGATCATCCATTAATTCTGGTTCAATTTCAACCACGCAGCCCGGATTTTCTCGTTCCGTAATTATTTCCGAGTGTTCATGTAGCGGAGAAGGAATATCCCATGTCATTGGGTTTAGTATGTTCATTGGATTTGATCGAAAACCATTTATATTTCGCAGTGCAGCCCGAATCTCATATATGGATTTAATTAGCGTGGATTTTCCGGAGTTGTTTGGGCCAATCAATGAGGTGAATCCATCTTTGAATGCTAATATTCCAGGCTCTTCTCGGGCAAAACATCGATAATCGTAAAGTCGTATTTGACCGGGCATTTTTCGTACTCCGCAATAATGGCAATTTGCTTGGCAATCAATATGAATATATTGTTATTCACTCTTGGATTGTTTGAACACATTCATCCACAGCATAACTGCTAGGGCTCCATGCAGAGCGGTTACGCTATGGGCGGGAACTGGGTAAGGTCCTGGTGGACGGTGTGGACGCCAACCTAGAGCAGATCAGGCGGGGCCTTGCGTGGCATTACAAGGCCTACCAGCGCGACCAATCACTAGCCGATAGGGCTGCCTATGCGGAGGCCGAGGAGCAGGCCAGGGAGGCCAAGAGAGGGCTCTGGGCGGATAGCCTGCCTGTGCCCCCTTGGGAGTTCCGGCATGGGGTTAAGTGAACCTTTGGGGTGTAGCTGTGCATACACGCGTGTTAAAGGCCCCCGATTGCGTCGTATTCATCTTCGTCGGACAGCTTTTCGTACTTCCATGTCAAGTGCTCGCAGAGACCAGCTAGACCGGGAAATAGCGCTGCGCGTGTGATGCCGCATCGGGCCAGGTCCTCCCGAATTGCAGGGAAGCAGATTGGAGCAATGATCAACTTGCGCAGCCTCTGCTTTTGCGCTTTGAGGTTTTCGAAGTTGCTGAATTTTTTTGTTGAGGGGGCGGGCTTGTGTACCGAGAACCAGCCAGCTTGGGCCACGATACGCGTATCGTGATGGCGGGGCCGAAAAAGCAAGGTTCTCGGAACATCTAGCGGGTTTGTCTGTAGGTCTGCAAAGTCTGGCTCAAGGGTCTTTAGCGCCCAAACAACGGCATTTCTACCATCCTTAGGGGGGCGCTCTACGGCAAACCAGAGGGCAACAAGAGGATTTGAAGACCAATCCAGTAGCCTTGTGGGGAGTCCGTGGTGCTGCCCAAGTGCGAGCAAATCCCAGGTGCTGTGCATCGTTCTGTTGCCCAAGTGCGGGACGGCGAAGCGCGCAAAGTCGTCAAGCAATCGTTTCTCAACTTCTAGCAATGAGCCCTTGAACTTACCTCGAAGGTTCAGCCTCCCGAGGCGTGGAGTTAATGTCCAGGATTCGTCGCTTTGCCCCCGAAAGAGTACATCATCGTTGCCTGTGTACTGTGCCGCAACCTCCTCGATTAGGTCTGATACGGAGCCAATCGATGTCTCAGTGATGTTGCTAGTTGCTGCCATGCGGTCTCTATCGGGTGTCGTTCGTGGAGTCTATCCTGGGTCTCTGATAAGCGACACCAGGGACAACTCAAGGCCCGGTTGCTGCGCTCTTGATGCGCTGGGTGGTTCGCAGTAGCCCGTTTATCAGCGGCGGCGGTGCCCAGCCTTCAGGCGGAAACACCTTCGGCAGCGTCAGTCCCTCGTACTGGATTGCCTCGGTGACTTCCACCAGGGTGTGGGGCTCGGGGTGCGCATACACCTTTGCGCCCGTGCTGCCCTTGGGACGGTGCCCCATGTAAGCATCAATGTCCCGCTGGTACTTCTTCTTGTCGCCTAGTACCGTTTCCACGTTGTGTCGGAACGAGTGGAACGTGTTTTCCCGGCCCCAGCCAATGCTAATTTTGAGCTTCGAGAACCAAGTTCCAAACGGTCCTCCGGCATTGTTTAGCTCCGATACCGTGGTCAAAGGGAACAAGCGCTTGTGGCCCGCCTCGCGCATCATCTTTGCGTACTCATGAAGCCCCAGCCGTACCAGCTCGGGGTGCAAGGGAATGCTGCGCTTGCTGGACTTGTTCTTGACGGACTGCCATTCCTCGTCCGCCATGATGCTTATGCACCATAGGACCCCGTCTTCGCTGGTGTGTATGTCCTCCACCAGTAGCTGCGCCAGCTCCGTGATGCGGGCGCCCGTGTATAGCCCGAGAATTGGTATCCAGTAGGATGCGTCCCGGCCAGCTGCCTTGTAGTGGTGCAGCTTGTACTGCTGAAACAAGGGCAGGGTGAATAGGTCTTGCAGGGGCTTTGGTTTGACGGGCTTGCGCTCGATAACGGCATCCTCAGACCCCTCGACCTTTATCCGTGCCAGTGGGTTGGTGCTGATGCGCCTGCGTTCGTCCATCTCATACTGCAGCAGGCGTGCCACATAGCCCAGCCTGTCAGCTGCTGTTTTCGGGGATAGCTTCTCCTGCGACAGTAGCCAGTCCCTGAAGTTGATGCCATCGTTACGGGTGATTTTCGGCAGCGGCGGGTTCCCGCAAACCTTCTCGAACTGGCTCACCACGCGCTCGGCGGTCTGTATCGTTTTCAGGCTCGGGGGCTTTGACTTTGTAGACCATATCTCCAGTACATCCCGCAGGTAGAGCGCATCCGCAGGCTTGTCCCTGGGGGCCAGCTTTGCCGCCTCAGCACCATCTGTGGGCACCTGCAGAGCTCTCAGGGCGGGTGCTGTGGGCTCTGGCGGGGTGTCTATCAAGTCACCTGCTTGGCGGCCTAGGCGGGCCTGTATGGTCCTCAGGCGGGTCTTGACCATCTCGCGGGCCAGCAAGGGCAGCAGTGGGTCATCTTCGGCGGCCTTGAACCCCATTGCGGCCAGCCACTGCGGAAGCATGTTGTCCACTGGGGTGCTATCTCCCCGGGCATACGCCTGCTTTAACCGTGCGGCCTCAATTTCCAGTTCGAGGGACTGGATGTCGAAACCAGTTTCCCCGAGTCCAGCCATGCGGGCGGCCTCGTCACCCTCCAGGGCTCTCGATTGGTGGAATGCGGCGACCTCTGCAATCAGCTCCGGGGTAAGGGCAACCGTGGGTAGTGTCGCCACGTATGCGGCAGTCCCGCCGTGCTGGCTCGGGTTGTCGGAGCGGCGCAATTGCTCAAACTTCAGTGCCCATTCTGCTGTTAGCAGGACGGCTTTTTTATTGGCGTCCCGAAGCTCCGAAGTTCCCAACGATTTGCGGATGGCCCACTGGTTCGAGAAGTGGTGCGCAAGGTCTGGAGGGGCGGGAAGGGCGAACTGGTAGTTACCTGTTCCAGGGCGGCGATGGACGTACGGGGCGCGGTGCATAGAGTCTTCGTCTACACAGTCCGTATCCACAGCATGGGTCTTTGTATGGGTCTTCACAGAGGCATTTTCCCTGGGAAACCTATGAGAAACAAAGGGTTGCGACCTTTTGGTGCATCCCGTTTTGATGGTCGGGGTGAGAGGATTCGAACCTCCGGTCTCTACGTCCCGAACGTAGCGCTTTACCTGACTAAGCTACACCCCGCAGAAGCGATGCCAGAACTACATATCCCACTGCGTGGGTTAAGAGCGGCGCTCCAATAATTGAGCCGCTAATTGTAGCAAACCATCGGTGTAGGCATTGGGCTGGAAGTGCTTTGTTGCCTCTATTGCGCGCTGTGCCTCGGCTGCCGCAGCCTGGCGGGTGACGTCCAGTGCGCCCGTACTTTTGACGATGGCGATGATCTCTTCCAGGCGCTCAGTTTCGCCGGTCTCAATGGCTTGGCGTATCAGTGCACACTGGGCAGGAGTTCCGCGTTGCATGGCGGCAATCAGCGGCAGTGTGGCCTTGCCTTCGCGGAGGTCGTCGCCCAGGTTCTTTCCCATTTCGGTGGCATCGCCGTCGTAGTCGAGTACGTCGTCGATGACCTGGAATGCAGTGCCTAGCGCTTGGCCGTAATCTGCGCAAGCTTGCTCCACTTCGGGGCTGCTGTTGGACAGCAAGGCTGCCAGGCGCGCGCTGGCCTCAAACAGCTTGGCGGTCTTGGAACGGATCACCTTTAAGTACGCCGTCACATCGAGTGAGGCGTCGTGCATGTTCACCAGCTGCATGACTTCGCCTTCGGCGATCACGTTGGTGGCATCTGCCAGGGTTTGCATGATGCGCATGTCCTTCGCATCCACCATCATCTGGAATGCGCGGGAGTACAGGAAGTCACCTACCAGCACACTGGCCGGGTTGCCAAAGGCTTCGTTGGCGGTGGGGCGCCCGCGGCGCAGCGTGGATTCGTCGACTACGTCGTCGTGCAGCAGGGTGGCGGTGTGGATGAACTCGACCACGGCCGCCATATTGAAGCGCTGTGCATCACGGTAACCCAGTGCGCCGCAGACCAGTAGCAGTATGGCCGGTCGCAATCGCTTGCCGCCAGCCGAGATGATGTACTGCGACACCGTGCCTACTAATGGCACGCCGGAGGCAAGTCGTTGCGCTATGACGAGATCTACCTCACGCATGTCATCGGCAATGAGTGCGAGGGTGTCGGCTGTGCGGGATGAGTTGACGGACAAAATATGAAACCGGGAGTTGGTCAATTATATGAAGGTCGCAAACCCGTTATGAGATAGATAGCAGGGCCTGCGCAGCTTATCGGCAAAGAATGCTAGAATCTAGGGCTCTGTGGAAATTGGTCTGCAGATTAAGTGAAGAGGTCAAGCATGTACGCGGTCATAAAAACCGGCGGCAAACAATATCGTGTTGCTTCCGGCGAAAAAATTAAAGTAGAACAGATTGCTGCGGACGTAGGCCAAGAGATCGTGTTCGACCAGGTTCTGGCAGTCGGTAACGGCAGCGAGATCAAGGTTGGCACGCCCTTGGTGTCCGGTGCAACGGTCACAGTCACGGTTGTGGCGCATGGTAAGCACGACAAGGTCGGCATTTTCAAAATGCGCCGTCGTAAACACTACATGAAACGTCAAGGGCACCGTCAGCAGTTCACCGAACTGCAAATCGGCGCTATTGCGGCATAAGGGGCATAGGTCATGGCACAGAAAAAAGGCGGCGGCTCTACGCGAAATGGGCGCGATTCCAAGCCAAAAATGCTTGGTGTCAAGGCGTTCGGTGGTGAACTGGTGAGCGCAGGCTCCATCATTGTTCGCCAACGTGGTACCAAATTCCACCCCGGCACCAATGTCGGCGTGGGCAAGGACCACACCTTGTTTGCCCTGGTGGACGGCCACGTGTCTTTCGCTGTCAAGGGTTCGATGAACAAGCACCAAGTGGTCATTACGCCAGCGGCCTAAAGCCCTGGTTGCATAGATCGCTTTGATCCCTCCGAAGCCCCGCCTGGTCGGGGCTTCGGTGTTTTGGGGATTCTATTTTGTGAACTGGAGTCGGTATGAAGTTCGTTGACGAAGCATTTATTGACATTTCCGCAGGCGATGGTGGGGCGGGTTGCGTGTCGTTTCGTCACGAGAAGTACAAGGAATTCGGCGGCCCCAATGGCGGCGATGGCGGCCGTGGTGGCCATGTGTTTGCAGTGGCAGACGTTAATTTGAATACCTTGGTCGACTTCCGTTTTTCCCGGCGCTACGACGCCAAGCGGGGCGAGCACGGCATGGGCTCCGACATGTTCGGGGCCGCCGGTGATGACATCACGCTCAAGATGCCGGTCGGAACCATCATTTCCGATGCCGAAACGGGTGAAAAGCTGTTTGAGTTGCTGGTGCCCGGTGAGGTCATCACCATCGCCAAGGGCGGCGATGGTGGTTTTGGCAATATGCGCTTCAAAAGTGCTGTCAACCGTGCACCACGCCAAAAAACACCTGGCTGGCCAGGCGAAAAGCGCAGCCTGAAGCTGGAGTTGCGGGTGCTGGCCGACGTCGGCCTGTTGGGTATGCCTAACGCAGGCAAGTCCACCTTTATTACGGCGATCTCCAATGCCCGTCCGCGTATTGCGGACTATCCCTTTACGACCTTGCACCCCAATCTGGGTGTGGTGCGTGTGGGGCCGGAGCAAAGTTTTGTGGTGGCAGATTTGCCTGGCCTGATCGAAGGCGCTTCCGACGGTGCGGGTCTGGGGCATCTGTTCTTGCGCCATTTGCAGCGCACCCGCTTGTTGCTGCATGTTGTGGATATGGCGCCATTTGATGATTCCGTTGATCCCGTGGCGCAGGCCAAGGCTATCGTGGGCGAGTTGAAGAAATACGACGAAGATTTGTATAAAAAGCCGCGCTGGTTAGTTCTCAACAAGCTGGACATGGTGGACAACGACAAGCGTGCAGCCTTGGTCAAGGATTTCGTTAAACGCTTTAAATTCAAAGGTCCGGTGTTTGAAATTTCCGGTTTGACGCGCGAGGGTTGCGAGCCCTTGGTCAAGGCGATTTACCAGCATGTGAAAGCCCAGCAATTGGCTGAGCAGGTGCATGTAGAGGTGGATCCTCGATTTACCGTCAATCCCGCGGATGCTGCTGGCGAATAGCTACCAGATGGTTGCTATATAAATAATAGCTATTGCCGCAGAGAATATCTGCGCTACAGGCATAAATGACATCAAACTTTGCTTCAACGGTATTGCGGGATGCGCGGCGCATCGTCGTCAAAGTGGGTTCCAGTCTGGTCACCAACGAGGGCCGGGGACTGGATGAACAGGCCATAGGCGAATGGTGCCGGCAGCTGGCGGCCTTGGTGAAGGGTTTGGACCCGCAATCAGATGGCCAAGCGCAGCTGCGTCCGCGTGAAGTCATCATGGTGTCCAGTGGCGCCATTGCCGAGGGTATGAAGCGTCTGGGTTGGACTACCCGGCCCCGCGAGGTGCATGCTTTGCAGGCTGCGGCGGCTGTGGGTCAGATGGGCTTGGCCCAGATGTATGAAACCAAGCTGCGTGAAAACGGCTTGGGTAGTGCCCAGGTGCTGTTGACCCACGCCGATCTAGCTGACCGTGAGCGCTACTTGAACGCCCGATCCACGCTGCTTACCCTGCTACAGCATGGGGTGGTGCCGGTGATCAATGAAAACGACACGGTGGTCAACGACGAGATCAAGTTCGGTGACAACGATACCTTGGGCGCCTTGGTGGCGAACCTGGTGGAAGCGGATGCCCTGGTCATACTGACGGACCAAAAGGGTCTGTATACCGCCGATCCACGCAAAGATCCTGCGGCGCGCTTTGTCCACGAAGCCCAGGCGGGCGATCCTGTTTTGGAAGCGATGGCGGGTGGCGCGGGCTCCAGCATTGGCCGTGGCGGCATGATCACCAAGATACTGGCAGCCAAGCGCGCCGCTGGCTCTGGTGCTTCCACGGTGATTGCCTGGGGGCGAGAGCCTGATGCCCTGGTGCGCTTGTCGCGCGGCGAAGCGATTGGCACTTTGCTGGTGGCGCAAACCCAAAAAACCCAGGCGCGCAAGCAGTGGATGGCCGACCATCTGCAGCTGCGCGGTGCGGTGACGGTAGATCTGGGCGCGGCAGCGAAGGTCCGGGATGAAGGCAAGAGCCTGCTGCCTATCGGCATGACCCAGGTGGATGGTGATTTCTCTCGTGGCGACGTGATTGCCATCCGCGGCCCGGACGGCACCGCCATCGCTCGCGGTTTAGCCAACTATGCCAGCACCGAAGCCAGGCTGATTTGCCGCAAACCATCCAGCGAATTCGAGAGCTTGCTGGGCTATGTGGCTGAACCTGAAATGGTGCACCGTGACAACCTGGTGCTGGCCCGCTAGGGCAGCCCAGATTCGTCTATTGCTTAGATGAGGTGGTTACCCGCAGGGTAACTGTGGTGCGGATCAGGCTCGAAGGTGGCGCCCGGCGGCAGTTCAAAGTGCAGCGGCCTGGAGGGCATCTCACAAGGCGCTTCGACCTGTTCACCTTCGCGGCCACGCATGCTGCTGCGCAGGTAGCGGTTGCGATGGTCTTGCTGCCGGGGTAGAAAACGCGCCAGTTCGGTCAGCGCCATTTCGTAAACGCCACGTTTGAACTCGACCACTACGTCCAGGGGCACCCAATAGTCGTTCCAACGCCAGGCATCGAACTCGGGATGGGTGGTAGCGCGCAGGTTCAAATCCCAGTCGTGACCAACCAACTGCAGCAGATACCAGATTTGTTTCTGGCCTTTGTAATGACCGCGTGCATCCCTGCGGATGAAGCGGTCTGGCACCTCGTAGCGCAACCAGTCACGGGTGCGGGCCACAACGCGTACATGCTCAGGATGTAAGCCTACTTCCTCGTGCAGCTCCCGGAACATGGCTTGCTCGGGCGTTTCACCACGGTCAATGCCACCTTGCGGAAACTGCCAGGAATGGGTACGAATGCGTTTGCCCCAAAATACCTGATTTCTCTGGTTGAGCAAGATGATGCCGACGTTAGGCCTAAAGCCTTCGCGGTCAAGCATAATCAAACCCCAATTTTTAAACTGAGTCCATTATGCACAGCGTGGCCTGTGTATCAAGCGAGTCAGCCCGTTTCCCGAACCTCAGAACCGAATTCACCCCATGAAAGCCTCCCAGTTCCTGATTTCCACGCTCAAAGAAGCGCCATCCGATGCCGAGGTGGTCAGCCACCAGCTCATGACGCGGGCGGGCATGATCAAAAAGTTGGGCGCTGGCATCTACAGCTATATGCCCATGGGTCTGCGCGTCATCCGCAAGGTAGAGGCCATCGTACGTGAGGAAATGAACCGTGCCGGCGCCATCGAAGTCGCGATGCCGGTAGTGCAGCCTGCTGAACTTTGGCAGGAGACCGGTCGCTTCGACAAGATGGGCCCCGAATTGCTCCGCATCAAGGACCGCCATGATCGCGACTACGTGGTGCAGCCTACCAGCGAGGAAGTGGTTACTGACATCGCTCGCCAGGAGTTCCGCAGCTACAAGCAGTTGCCGAAGAACCTGTACCAGATCCAGACCAAGTTCCGTGATGAGCGTCGTCCACGCTTCGGCCTCATGCGTGGTCGTGAATTCACCATGAAGGACGCGTACAGCTTTGACCGCGACCAGGCGGGCGCTAAGGCCAGCTACCAGGTCATGGCCCAGGCCTACCGCAAGATTTTCGACCGCTTTGGCCTGACCTACCGTGCGGTGGCGGCAGACAGCGGCGCCATCGGCGGCGACCTGAGCGAAGAGTTCCAGGTGATTGCTGCAACCGGCGAAGACGCCATCGTGTACTGTCCGAGCAGTGATTACGCGGCCAATATGGAAAAGGCCGAGGCCTTGCCACCCCAGGTCGAGCGTAAGGTTGCGAGCCAAGCCATGGTCAAGACGGCCACGCCCGGCAAGAGCACCTGCGCGGATGTGGCTGAGTATTTGAACCTGCCTTTGCAAAACTCGGTCAAGTCCCTGGTGTTGGCTACCGAAGTAACCAACGAAAAAGGGGACATCGTAAAGACCCAGGTCTGGCTGCTGTTATTGCGTGGCGACCACTCCATGAATGAAATCAAGGTCGGCAAGGTGCCTGGCCTGGACGCAGGTTTCCGCTTTGCGACCATCGAGGAAATCGACGCGCATTTCGCCAGCCTGCCGGGTTATCTGGGGCCTGTGGGTGTGAAGCTGCCCGTCAAGCTGGTGGTGGATCGCGAGGTGGCGGTCATGTCGGACTGGGTGTGCGGCGCCAACGAGGCCGACTTTCACTACACCGGTGTGAACTGGGGCCGTGACTTGCCGGAGCCGGACGTGATCGCCGATCTGCGCAACATCGTCGAAGGCGATCTGTCGCCCGACGGTAAGGGTGTGCTGGCCATTGAGCGTGGTATTGAGATCGGGCACGTGTTCTACCTGGGTACCAAGTACAGCCAGGCCATGAATGCGACCTTTCTGGACGTGAACGGCAAGCCGCAATTCATGGAAATGGGCTGCTACGGCATCGGTATTACGCGTTTGCCGGCCGCGGCGATTGAGCAAAATCACGATACACGCGGCATCATCTGGCCGGATGCTTTGGCACCTTTCACCGTGGTGGTGTGCCCGATCAGCCCTGACCGCAGCCCCGACGTCAAGGCGGCTGCAGACAAGCTGTATGGCGAGCTGCTGGCAGCGGGTGTGGACGTGATCCTGGACGACCGGGGTGAACGCCCTGGCGCCATGTTTGCCGATTGGGAGTTGATTGGTGTGCCGCACCGCGTTACCGTGGGTGACAAGGCGCTGAAAGACGGACAGGTGGAATACCAGCACCGCCGTGATGCCGCTGCGACCAAGGTGGCTGCTGCGGACATATTCACTTTCATGCAAACAAAGCTGGGACTTGCAACAGGAGCTTGATACTGTGGAGATACCAGGTTTCACTAGAAGAAATGCGGTCTTGCGTACAGCTGCTATGCTGGGGCTGCTATCAAAAGTGGAGCTTTCGCATGCAGGGGGGCAGGTCGAGGAGCCTCTGGCTGACTCCGTGCGCACGGCCTTGAGCTCGGCGGTCCACAACGCGGCACCGCCGGTACCCGAGTTTTCCAACACCGAATCGCGCCTGGCCTACTTGCGCTGGCTTGCCGCGATGAGCGACAAGTTGCGGGCTAAAAAGCCCGAGTGGCAGGTGCGCAAGGAGTTCCTGGAAACCGTCTGGTACGAGAGCAAGCGTGCCGGGCTGGACACAGCCCTGGTCCTGGGCCTGATCCAGGTGGAAAGCAACTTCCGTAAATTTGCCATCAGCAGCGTGGGCGCCCGTGGCTATACCCAGGTGATGCCGTTCTGGACCCGCGTACTGGGCGACGGTGATGCCGACAAGCTATTCCACATGCAGACCAATTTGCGCTTTGGCTGCGTGATCCTGCGCCACTACCTGGACCGTGAAGGCGGCGACCTGTTCATGGGTCTGGGCCGCTACAACGGCTCGCGTGGCCGGGCGCCTTACCCAGACGCGGTGTTGGGTGCCAAGCGCAACTGGGAATTCAAAGCTTAGTCCAGGCTGGCGTGGTGCAGGCCAAACTGTCCCGTGCGTCGGTCCGCGAAATAGTGCTTCAACGTGTGGGCTACGGTGCGAAAGGCGATTTCGTCCCAGGGAATCTCAGACTCGGTAAATAACCGGGCCTCCTGGGTTTCGAAGCCCGGGTTGAATACCTCGCTCAACAGGCGTGCCCGGTAGTACATATGTACTTGCCCCACGTGGATGACGCTCATCACGGTGAACAGCTCTTCCATCTCGAATTGGGCGCCAGCTTCTTCCTGGGTTTCGCGGGCGGCTCCGTCTGATGTGCTTTCACCGAGCTCCATAAAGCCTGCGGGCAGCGTCCATTTGCCAAAACGCGGTTCTATGTTGCGTTTGCACAGCAGCACCTTGTCACCCCAGTGGGGAACGGTGCCGACTACGTTCAGCGGGTTTTCATAGTGGATGGTCTGGCAGGCGGGGCAGACCGCGCGTTCTTTGGTGTCGCCGTCGTCAGGGATGCGGTAGACCACCGCAGTGCCGCAGTTTTTGCAGTGTTTGATGGGGCTGCGGTAAATCATGTCGCCAGTGTAGTGGCTAGCTTTTACACAATGCGCAACGACAAAGGTGTGAGGCCGCCTACGCCGCCTACCAAGGTGTCGCCGGCCACGACGGCCGCCACACCTTCGGGCGTGCCGGAGTAGATCAGGTCACCGGGCCGCAGCTCCCACGCGGTAGAAAGGGATTCGATGGTTTCCGCCAGGTTCCAGATGAGTTGGGTCAAGTTGCTGCGTTGGCGGTCCTGCCCGTTCACCTGCAGATAGATCTCAGCATGCTCTATGTCACCCGCCTGGGCCAAGGGGGTGATGGGGCCAATAGGTGCCGATTGTTCAAAGGCCTTGCCTATGCACCAGGGGCGGCCCTGCTTCTTCATTTCGTTCTGCAGGTCACGGCGGGTCATATCCAGACCGACCGCGTAGCCGTAGATATGCTGGTGCGCATCGGCTGCGGCAATGTTCTTGCCACCCTTGCCGATCGCTACCACCAGCTCGATTTCATGGTGCAGGTTGCTGGTGAGGCTGGGATAGTGCATGGTGCCGGTGTGACCGGCTTCGACTGCCAGTACGGCGCTGGCGGGTTTGATGAAAAAGAATGGGGGCTCGCGGCCTGTGAAGCCCATTTCCTTGGCGTGCTCTGCATAGTTGCGGCCCACGCAGTAAACGCGGTGTACAGGGAAGCGGGCGGTTTGGCCGACAACCGGCACAGACACAATGGCAGGGGGCGTGAAAACGTAGTCCATCTAGGTCCTTGCAGATCAGTCTTTGGGGCGTAAGGTGAGGATCATGGTTGACGGAACGGTTCCGTCGGTGTCGCGGGGCATGGTTTCTGTCTTGTCGATGGCCTTGAGCACGGCGTCGTCCCAGTTCTTGTTGCCACTGGACTTGGTCAGACGGCGGCTGAGGATGCTGCCGTCGGACGAGGAGCGCACTTCTACTTCCGCTACAGGGTTGTTGTCCACTCCGTCGGGAAAGACGATATTTGCTTTAACCTTGGCCGCCACCTTGCCACCATAGCCGGCGGATGGTGCGGTGGACCGCAGTGCCGAGCCGGTGGCATTGGCCGCGCCGGTGGCCCCTGCCATACCAGCGATGCGCTTCAGGTTTTCTGCGCGTTGTGCTGCAGCAGCTTTGGCATCCGCCTGCGCCTTGGCCTTTTGGGCCTCTTCCTTCTGTGCTTCCTGGGCTTCCTTGGCTTGTTTTTCCTGGGCGGCTTTTTTATCTTTGATGCGCTTGTCTTCGGCCTGCTTTTCTTCGGCGCGTTTCTTGTCCGCAGCCTCTTGGGCCTTTTGCTCTTTCTGGGCCTTCAGTGCATCTTGCTTTTCTTTTTCGAGCTTGGCTTTTTCGCGCAAGGCTTTTTCCTGCCGGTCTTGCTCTGCCTGGGCTTGTTTTTCAGCTTCGCGCTTTTTCTTGGCGCGTTCCAGCGCAATCTCGGCTTCGTGCAGATCCGGCGCGGGTGGCGGCACTACCTTGGCCACAGGAGGAGGGGGCGTAGGTTCTGGTGCGGGCGTCGGCGGCGGTGGGGGGGCGGGGGCTTCCTCGACCGCTTTGGGCGCGGCCTGCTGCACGCTGCTGGACCAGAGCTCGGCTTCCACCGAGGCCACTTCGGTCTGCTTCCAGTGCACATTCCAAACCAGTGCCAGCAGCAGCAGGGCATGTGCCAGCAGTGCCAGGCCAACCGCCCGCAGCATGCCCGGCGGTTCGGGCGGCGCGAAGCTGATGCTGTCCTGTGCTGCGTGCATGGGGCTTATTTGCCCAATTGGACGGACAGGCCGACGCGCTGGATGCCAGCCTTCTGCAGGGTGTCCATGATTTTCACGACCGACTCGTACTTGACGTTGCGGTCGGCACTGATGACCACGGGCGTGTTCGCCTCGCCATCCTGTGCAGTTTTGACGGCGCTGGCCACATCGCGACTGGTAAGGTGGCTGCTGTTGCCGCTGGCCTGCTTCAGCTCCAGAGATTCGTCCTTGTTGATGACGATCTGGATCACCCGGTCAGGTTGCTTATTGGCTTTGCCAATGCTTGGCAGGTTGATCAAGCTGGGCGTCACCATGGGGGCAGTGACCATGAAAATTATCAGCAGCACCAGCATCACGTCAATGAAGGGCACCATATTGATCTCATTGATGGTGCGCCGTCCGCGGCCGCGGGAAACCATGGAAGGCATGTGCGCGGCTCCTTTAGCGGGGTGCGGGCGTTTGCGCCGCTACATTGCGCTGCAAGATGTTGGAGAACTCTTCAATAAAGGTCTCCAGGCTGTTGGCGGTGCGATCGATGTCGCGTGCAAAGCGGTTGTAGGCCACCACTGCCGGTATGGCCGAGAACAGGCCAATGGCGGTGGCCACCAGGGCTTCGGCGATGCCGGGCGCCACCGTGGCCAAGGTGACCTGCTGCATGCTGGCCAAGCCGGTGAAGGCATGCATGATGCCCCATACTGTGCCGAACAGGCCTACATAGGGCGACACCGAACCGACGGATGCCAGAAACGACAGGCTGGACTCGATCACGTCCATCTCACGTTGGAAGCTGGCGCGCATGGCGCGGCGTGCGCCGTCCATCAGGGTCCCTGCATCGGCAATGCGGCGCTCGCGCAGCTTGTGGTACTCGCGCATGCCGCTGGCGAATATGCGCTCCATGGGGCCTCCATCCTGTGCCTTCTTGGCCGCGCCGGTGTACAGATCATTCAGGCTGGTGCCAGACCAGAAATCGCGTTCGAAGGACTCGTTCAGTGCCTTGACCTTGCCCAGGGCAAACAGCTTGCGGAAGATGGCTGCCCAGCTGGCGATCGATATGCTGACCAGCAGCAGCATGACCAGCTGCACCACGATGCTGGCGTTGAGAACCATGGTCCAGATGGACAAGTCTTGTGTCATTGCAGAACTTCTAAAAGATGGGCCGGGATGCGGCCGGATTTAAGCGTGTCAGCCTCCACCCAGCAGATGCGGATGCTGCCCTCACACAGCACCACGCCGTCACAAATGGCTTCTTGCTGCAATGTGATAGTGGATCGGCCAATTTGTTCCACACGGGCTGTTACCAAAAGTTGGTCGTCCAGCCGGGCCGAGCGCAGGTATTTGACGGTGGTTTCGGCCACCACAAACATGCCACCGTGGGTCTCCCTCAGGTTGCGCTGCTCCAGGCCCAGAGCGCGCAACCACTCGGTGCGTGCGCGTTCAAAGAACTTCAGGTAGTTGGCAAAGAAGACTATGCCACCTGCGTCTGTGTCTTCCCAATAGACACGTATAGGAAAGGTAAAGATGTTCTTCTCCATCGTTAATTCAACATTTCGCGCAGCCGCGCAATGGCAGTGTGCAGCTTGTCCATGGAGCTGGCGGTGGAGAAGCGCAGAAAGCGGTGCGTGTCGGCACTGCCGAAATCACGCCCGGGTGTCACTGCCACATGGGCGCGGTGCATGATTTCAAATGCCAGGTCCCAGCTGTTCTTGATGCCTAGCATGCTACAAATTTGAGAGCAGTCTGCCCAGGCATAAAAAGCACCATCGGGCATTTCGGGTACTAAGAATCCGAGCTCGTTGAGTGCTGGAATAAAGTAGTCGCGCCGTGCCTTGAATTCAGCACGGCGGCGTTCAAACTCGGCAATGCTGGCTTCTTCAAAGCAGGCCAGTGCTGCATGCTGGGCCACGGTGCTGGGGCAGATGAACAGGTTTTGTGCAATGCGCTCCACCACCGGCACCAGCGCTTCAGGTATCACCAGCCAGCCCAGACGCCAGCCGGTCATGTTGAAGTATTTGCTGAAGCTGTTGATGCTGATGACCTGGTCGTCCAGCGCCAGCGCAGTCTGGCCAAAACGTGCGTCATGGCTGAGACCCAGATAGATTTCATCCACCAGGGTGATACCCCCGCGTTCTTGGACCACGTTGTGGATGCGGCGCAATTCCTCAGGGTCTATAGACGTACCCGTGGGGTTGGAGGGCGAGGCCAGCAGCACGCCGCGGGTCTTGTCGGTCCAGACGGCGGCCACCTGGTCGGCGCTCAATTGGTAGCGGTCGACAGCGGTAGTGGGCAGCAGCACGGCCTTGCCGTCTGCCGCAGACACGAAATGCCGGTTGCAGGGGTAGCTGGGGTCCGGCATCAGGATTTCGTCGCCTGCGTCTATCAGCGCCAGGCAGGCCAATTGCAAGGCGGCCGAGGCACCCGCCGTGACCACGATGCGGCTGGCCGGTATCTGTACACCAAAGCGGCTGGCGTACCAGACACTGATGCGTTCGCGCAGGGCTTGCAGGCCGGTGGCCTGGGTGTACTGGGTTGTGCCGCTGCGCACGGCCTGGGCCGCCGCTTCCTGCACTAGCGGCGGTGCGGTGAAATCGGGCTCGCCGATATTCAGGAACACCATGGGCCGGTCGGTGTGGGCAACTTTTTGGGCCAACTCAGAGGCAGCTTTGGCCACCTCCATGACATAAAACGGCTCTATGGCCTGCGCCCGCCGGGAAATCCGCATGCCGGGCGCCTTAGTCGGTATTGGTTTTGCCAACTTTGCCAGCCTTGTCGGCCTGCACTTCGGTGGCCCGCAGCTGCGGCGCTAGGCTGTTCAAAATGCCATTCACGTACTTGTGTCCGTCGGTGCCGCCAAACTCCTTGGCCAGCTCGATGCACTCGTTTAGCACCACGCGCCACGGCACGTCCAGGCAATTACGCATCTCGTACACGCCAATCCACATCACGGAGCGTTCGACCGGCGAGATTTCTTCCAGCTTGCGGTCCAGCAAGGGCACGATCAGCGCGTCCAGCTCAGCGGATTGCGCTATGCAGCCATGCAGCAGTGCGTCGTAATGCACCGAGTCGGCCTTGTGAAAGCCGGCCAGGTCGCGGGTAAAGCTGTCGATGGCTTCGGGAGCGTTGCCACCAACTAGGTGCTGGTACAGCGCTTGCAAGGCAAACTCGCGGGCCCGGCTGCGGTCAGATTTGGCGGCCGCTTTGCGCACGCCGGTATCGGTCAGGCCGCTACGGGACTGGCGGGGGCGCTTGGGGGTGGACGGGGTTTCAGGGATGTTCATGCCAATTGTTCCAACAGTTTGGCCATTTCCACGGCGACGCGGGCGGCATCGCGGCCTTTGTCGGTCTGGCGGGCCACGGCTTGCGCCAGGTTCTCGGTCGTGATGATTGCGTTGGCAATCGGGATTTGGTAGTCCAGCCCAATGCGGGTGACGGCGCTGCCGGATTCGTTGGCCACCAGTTCGAAGTGGTAGGTTTCACCACGGATGATGCAGCCCAGAGCGACCAGGGCGTCGTATTGCTCGGTTTCTGCCAAGGCCTGCAGTGCCAGTGCAACTTCCAGTGCGCCCGGAACCTGGACGTGGTCGATGTTGTCAGGCTGTACACCCAATGTCTGCAGCTCGCTCTTGCAGGCTTCAGTTAGTGCGTTGGTAATGCTTTCATTGAAGCGTGCCTGCACGATGGCAATACGCAGCTTGCTGCCATCCAAGCGGGTATCGTCGGAGCTCAGTGCTCCTTGGTCGGCGTTCAGCATGTTGATTCCTTGTTGTTATTTTTGGGCGAGAGGTAGCCGGTGGTTTCCAGGCCATAGCCCGCCATGCTGGGCATGCGACGGGGTGCGCCCATCAGTTCCATCTTGTGCACTCCGCAGGCCAGTAGTATTTGTGCGCCCACGCCGTAGGTGCGCAGGTCCATCCGGCCACGCTCGGGTGCCTGGGCCGGGCGGGCCGTGCCTTCAAACTGTGCCAGCAGCTCGGTCGCACTCTCGCCGCAGTTGAGCAAGACGGCTACGCCCTGGCCCTCGGCTTCGATATGGCGCAGGCTGGCGTCCAGGCTCCAGGAGTGCAGGCTGCGGTTGGTTTCCAGCGCATCCAGTACGGACAACGGCTCGTGGACCCGTACCGGGACGGTGGTGTCGGCTGTCCATGTGCCTTTGACCAAAGCCAGGTGCACGCCCTGGCTGGGTTTGTCGCGAAACGCATGGGCGGTAAAGCTGCCAAAAGCCGTCTCGATCGTGCGGCTGCCAATTTTTTCAATCAGCGATTCATTGCGGCTGCGGTATTCGATCAGGTCGGCAATCGTGCCAATCTTCAGACCGTGTACGGCGGCAAAGATTTGCAGATCGGGCAGGCGCGCCATGGTGCCGTCGTCGTTCATCACTTCGCAGATCACCGATGCCGGGCTGCAGCCCGCCATTACGGATAGGTCGCAGCCCGCTTCGGTATGGCCGGCGCGCATCAACACGCCGCCGTCTACCGCTTGCAAGGGGAATATATGGCCGGGCTGTACCAGGTCTTTTGCTGTGGCATTGCGGGCTACGGCAGCTTGAACGGTGCGGGCACGGTCGGCAGCAGAGATGCCGGTACTGACGCCTTCGGCGGCTTCAATCGACACGGTGAACGCTGTGCCTTGCTTGGTACCGTTGTGGGCCACCATGGGGGGCAGTTGCAGGCGTTCGCAGATCTCACGCGACAGGGTCAGGCAGATCAGTCCGCGTGCATGACGGGCCATGAAGTTGATGGCGTCCGCCGTCACGTGGTCGGCTGCAATAATAATGTCGCCTTCGTTTTCGCGGTCTTCTTCGTCGACCAATATCACCATGCGGCCGGCACGGATGTCGGCGACGATGTCTTCCACTGGGGAAATAGCGACCGGCACGGGTGCTGTCATAGCTGGGCTTTCAAAGGTTGCTGTGGGTCAGCCTGGAGCATGCGCTCCACGTAACGCGCGATCAAATCTATTTCCAGATTCACGTGAGAACCTGCTTTCAACTGGCCCAGAGCCGTGTTGTCCACGGTGTGCGGTATCAGGTTTATATCCATCTCGCAGCCGTCGGCCGTGTCATTGATCTGGTTCACCGTCAGACTGACGCCATTGACCGTGATGGAGCCCTTGTAGGCCAAGTATTTGGCCAGGCTGCGCGGCGCCAGTATCTGCAGCAACCAGCTTTCACCCACCTGGGTGAATTGCCTAACGCTGCCAATTCCATCCACGTGGCCGGACACAATATGCCCGCCCAGGCGGTCATGGGCCCGCAGGGCTTTTTCCAGGTTGACGGGGCCTGGCTGGTCCAGCCCGGTGGTTTTGGCCAGTGACTCGGCCGAGATGTCGATGGTGAATTGGTTCTGGCCCGTGTCGAGCGTGGTGGCAGTCATGCATGCGCCATTGAGCGCAATGCTGTCGCCCAAGCCCACGTCGTCCAGATACCCGGCGGGCGTCTGCAGGGTCAGACGCTTGCCGTACGAAGAAGAGCTACCCAGGTCGTGCACGGCGACGATGCGCCCGACGCCGGTGATGATTCCGGTAAACATCCCGCTATTTTCGCAGGGTTTGGTCGCAAGCCCTGCGCGCCTTGAAATTCTTCAGAACTGGTCGCGGCCCTGAACGCGCGCGGCAATGCGGATATCCGGGCCGACCTGGCTGACGGATGTGAAGTCCAGGGTGAGCGCGTCCTGCAGATGTGCCAGCGGGCTGAGTTGTGCCATATCCATGCCCGGGCCGATCAGTTTAGGCGCCATGTAGACCAGGAACTCGTCCACCAAACCAGCCTGCACCAAGGCGCCGTTCAGCGTTTGGCCAGCTTCCACATGGACTTCGTTGATTTCCCGCCGCGCGAGTTCACGCAGCATGGCTGTTAAATCGACTTTGCCGTCTGCGCCGGGTAGATGGAGCACGGTGGCGCCCGCAGCTTCTAAGGCTGATTTTTTGGCTTCATTTTCGACGCTGGCGCAGATATATACTGCGCGACCAGCTATAAAAATACTAGCGTCTGGCGGTGTGTCCATTCGACTGTCCACCACCACCACATGGGGCTGGCGCGGCGTATCTACCAGGCGCGCATCGAGACGTGGGTTGTCTTTCAATACAGTGCCAATGCCGGTCAAGACGGCGCAGGTGCGTGCCCGCGAGGCATGCCCGTCTGCACGTGCAGCCGCGGAAGTGATCCACTGGCTTTCACCATTCGATAGCGCGGTGCGGCCATCTAGCGATGTGGCCACTTTCATGCGCACCCATGGTGTCTTGCGCACCATGCGGCTGAAAAAACCCAGGTTGAGTTCGCGTGCTTCCTCCGCGCCCGGGCCCACTTCCACTTCAACGCCGGCAGCGCGCAGGCGTGCAAAGCCGTTGCCTGATACCAGGGGGTTGGGGTCGGCAAGAGACGCAACTACCTTGCGGATGCCTGCTTTTACCAGTGCATCGCAACACGGCCCGGTCCGGCCCTGGTGTGAGCAGGGTTCTAGGGTGACGTAGGCTGTGGCGCCTTCTACGCTTTGGCCTTGGGTAGCTGCATCGCGCAAAGCCATGACTTCGGCGTGCGGGCCGCCGACTTGTTGGGTATGGCCTTGGCCTACTATTCGCCCCTGCGCATCTACCAGTACGCAGCCTACTGCCGGGTTGGGTGAGGATCGCAGGCGCGCTTGGCGGGCTTGGGCCAGGGCCAAATGCATAGGGGGGCGGTCTTGGCTGGGGGTCACAGAGGGCATTGTAGAAGTACCCTATTCGTTGGTTAGCACGATTTCTAGTTGGCGAAAGCTGGGAACAGCGTTAAGGTTTAGATGCGCAGGCCGGATGCGGGTCTGCGCCAGCGTGGCCAGTGCTTTGTGCGCCAGTTCGGCGTTGCCCCCGTCGTCCACCAGTGCCCATTGGTCAATCGAGCCTGTCGCAGAAATCCACAACTGCAGCACCATGCGTAGCGTGTAGCCGCGTGGTAGCACATCGGTATCGATGGCCCAGTCGCTAAGTGGTACAGCGGGTTCATCCACTGCGTCTATGGGCAGGTAGCCCGCCAAGTCCGGTTGGGTTGTGGAGACTGGCTCTTCCACTACGGGGGCGGGTGCCGTGGCAGAGCGGGCTCGGCGCGCTGGCGATTGTGGAAGGACGACTGGCGCTGGGGGCAGTACGTTGGCGGGTGACGCTGCAATGGCAGGGCTTACTCCTGGGGGGGGCAGTAATCTGGCTTCGATCAGTGTTCCCTGGTTAGGCGCCAGCCGAGGGGGAGTGTGGCGCCAGAACATTGCAAGCAAACCGGCATGCAGAGCGAGCGACCCTAGCATTGCCCAGCCCCAAGTGCCAATACGCACAGCGGGTAGCAGCGCCCGGCTTATTTCCAGCAATTGGCGATGGCTGCCGCTGTGGTGGCGCCTGCCGCAGCCGTGTAGTGGACGACGCTTCGCCGCCCCAGGTGGTCTATCGTCATGTCCCCACATTGGTCAGTGGCCATGGCTGCGCCTGGTGTGCGGGTGGCCGTTATCGTGAAAGTGTCGCGCGTTGGAGTGCTGACAGCAATGTTATACAGCGGTGATCCCTGGCCCGGGACGGGAGAAGTAATGAAGCGGGCCGGGAATTGTGTGGAGTCGGTGACCGCAGTACCGGCGCTGTTCAGGTCATAGCGGTAGTTTTCGGAGTAAAACCGCTCCATCCACTGCTGCCCAGCCACCAGCACGGTTTGCGCCTCAGTGCGGCGGCCGCGCGCAATCTGCTCTTTGTAGCTAGGGAAGGCGATGGCGGCCAGGATACCAACAACTGCAACGGTGATCATCAACTCAATCAGAGTAAAGCCTAAGTGTGTTGTGGGGCGTTTCATCGGTCGGTCCTTAATCCTGGAATCTCACGCCATTGCATACGTCCGAGTGGGTAGTAGCATAGATTAACTGCGCTACTCGCACTGGTCGGTGTTTTGCGAATCATGTCGGGATCAGGGCAGGCACCCGCTGCTGTCCTGGTGCCTGTGCCGCTGCTGCTATTGATGTTGGTACAGCCGGCATCTGCCGAAGTGCAACTGACGGTTGAGCTGGTGCGGTTGCTAACGGTCACCCATTTTTGGTCTGCAACGCTGATGCCTGCTATCAGCGTGCCGGTGCCGGTCGTGCCCAGGCCCAGGCGGGTTGCGCGACCCGCAATCGGATCAATGACGTAGAGGGATGCGTCTGGCGTGCTGTTGCAGTCGTTGGTCGTGGTTTTGGGACGCACGGTGGGAAATATCAGATAGCCGCCCGATATGTCCGGGTCTGATAGCAGGGCCTCTCCAGAGCCTGGCAGATCGAAATACCAGCCGTCATTCGTCGTCCAATTAATGGCAGTGTAGGTAGATACCCCATTCGTGGTGCCGTTGGCGGTTGCCGTGATATTGCCGGTGTTTGCATCACGCGCATATGTGCGTGTCACGAGGGTGGACATGCTGGTTGCAATCATGGGACCTGTCCCACTGCTGGCCGTGGATGCAAATGTGGGACGGTCCCAGAGTCCGTAGAACCGCTGTTTTACGCTTGTATTGGGGAAGTCCCCTGTCTCAAATGATTTGCCGGTACCAAAGTTAATAATCAAGCCGTCAAATGATGGATAAACATATTCCGGAGAAGTAGTAATGGGTAACGCAGTGGTAACGCGGGTTGTCGTGTCGGTGTACTGGGCTGTAAAGAGTGGACGGTTAACCCCGGTGGAAGTCTTGTACGCTACGCCCCATTGGCTAGGATCGACATTGCTGATGTCAAATTTCCACATATTGCCTTTGAGGTCGCCCGCATAGACCACATCGGCTGTGCCGTTGTTGTCTCGGTCAATCCAGGTGGGGGTTGACAAACCATTCCCCGTGCCTACATCGGCAATAATTTTGACGTAGTTGTAGTTGGTGGTAGGGCTGGCGATCCAACTGCCGGATGTTGCACTGGGGCCATCCACAAACAGTATGTACAACACTGCTTTCCCGTTGGTGGATTTATAGCCATTGTTAAAAATAAGACCAAACTTTCCATTATTGAGTTTGACTACCGAATTGGGTTGGAAGGTATTAGCGTTTGTCTTGGTGTCGTTCACGATATAACCGAGATCGCTGTCATCGTCGGCGGTGAACTGCCATTTAAAAATACTGTTTGCATTACCTTCGGTTAATGCTGCCGTGTCGGTGACATCCAGGGCAAACAAGCCTTTACCACCCCGCCCCAGCGTGCTGAATGCATAGGTACTCCACGTTCCGGTTTCTGCTGTTGTACTAGTTGCCGGGACGATGTTGGTCTTGACATCTGCGGTAAAGGGGCTGCCGTCCACATAGGCCCAGACCGTTGTATCGGGTTGTCTTTCTGTGGCGTCCAGAGTGAAATTTACTCCGTTGACCCGGGTGCGTGCCGCCGTGCCACGTTGCAATGGAATTTCTGCCAAGCGGTTCGCCACAGTTCCAGGTATATAGGCAAATACTTCAGCACCGGTGTCCGGGTTAAATGCGTGCAGCATGCCATCATTCACCGCCGCCCACAGTAATTTGGCACGACTCTTTTGGTTTGATACAAACTGGCGATAACCTGGGTACTGCGATTCCAAAAAGTTGGCTGCAGGGGTGGACTGCATGAAAGGGGTTGCATTGACAATTGGTCCAAGCATATTGTCACCGCGCACGCGAAGCCCGGTGGATACATTTTCCAGGGATTGGTCGCCGCGTATGTAATTCAAAGTTAGCTCTGCATTGGCGTTGCTAAGCGTGTTGGTGCTGGCAGTGGTCATTTGCGCAATATAAGCCGCAGGTAAACTAGCCCAGCGAAACGCGGTTCCTGCCGTGGTATTGGTGGTGCTTTTATTCCCACTGTTGGTGATGATTTGACGAGTATTGCCATTGTCACCAGATGTTCCATTGCTGCCACTGGTGCGATTGCGCAGTAGTTGACCTGCACGCCATGTGTAAGTTGTTTCGAAACTTCCATCTGCCTTGAGCTTATAGGCTTCAATATTCCCACTCACAGTGGTGGAATTGAATCGCGCTACATATTTATAGCTTCCTTCCGTCATTTGTGCAGATGTTGTGGCTGGTGCTGAATTTGCAGATTTTGCTAGGTTGTCCAATGCCTTGCGCAATTGCTGCTCCAGCAATTCTGGACGACGTGCTAGAAAATAACCATCGGGAACCCCATCACTGCCTGTAGTTCCATCTGCATTCATGCTATCCCATGATGCTGTGTTCGCAGGCAGAGATACATTGGTATATGTTCCATCATTGTTTTGTGTGCTGGAATCAAAATCCCCGTATTTTGCAGCGTAATACAACGGATCTTTGATTAAGGCAGAGCTTTCACCAACCATTTTGAAGGTCATTGAAACTGGGTAATCGACATTTTTGACGGTGCAATAGCTGGCAAGATTGGGAATGGTTGGGTCTCCAGTAGTGCCGTTTCCAGTCACGTTGCAGACGGTATTTGCGTAGGTTCCAGTAAAAAGAGTGCTGGTTCTCGCACGATAAGAAGTATCTCCGCACAGGTATTCTGATGTGGGCGGCATTCCAGAAAGAATTCCGCTGTTGTAATGTTGATGAGTCAAATACCGACCGTTTGCGCTAACGTTTGCGGAGTCTGTTACCCCGATAATGCTGAAGCCGTGTGTGCCAGCGCCGCCACCACAAACACCGGGAATGTCTGTGGTTACTTTAATGTATGGACCATTTGCATTTGATGCTCCATTTGCATCAACTATGTCATATCGTATAAATCCTGTAATATCCATATCATAGTCGCCACCCATTAATATATCGTTCCAGGTAACAATAAATGCGCCATGTGTGTTGCTAGAGCTAATCGATGCGAATGTGAGTGGTGCACTTATTCCGCCGCCGCTTTGAACGCTCTCAGGCGTGATGTACACATATTTTATAGGGTTGGTGCCCGGAACGGGTATGTCAATTCGAGGAGCACCACCAGCCAAGGATGCTGCTAATGTTTTTACTTTTAATGCGTCTTTGACTTTTGATAAATCGTTGGGCGGATTGGTTATTGTCCGAATTTGATTGGTATTGCCGTATAAAGCGGCGCCTGCAACCTGGTAAGTTCCACCCATTGCCGGTGCTTCGGGGCAAATGCCTGAAACATCTGACAGCGTGCCGACTGTTTTCGCGGAACATGAAGTTCCGTAGCCACCAGTGACGGAGCCTACGGAGCGCAACGTATTGTTGAATCCTTCAGTAACTCCCACGGTGTTGGTGTAAGTGGTAATACTGGGTGAGCCGGGTAGTGTGGCAAAAGGGGTGGCCGCCTGGCCATCGAAACTTAGCGCGCTATGTGAAAACAACAATACATTCATGGGTCGGCAAACTGCGTTGCCGTACAAACTTGTTCGAGTTGAATTGCTGTTGGACAACGGGTCTTGCCACGCTACCGTTGGAATGCCTCTTGCGGTGTCTTTGGTCGTAGTACTGGGGTTGGTGGGCGTGGGAGTGGTTCCGTTATAGGCATAGTACTGGAGTGCCTGCACCAGCATTTCCCCCATCGGGTTTCCCCAAGACGATAAAACCCCTTCTGATACAGAACTGGGTGTTCCTGAGCTAGCGTAACTATTGGCAGAGCGGTCGTTTAATATAATATTATCGAACGCTTTGATTGCACCATTCCCTGTACTTCTTCCATCCGAGAGTGTGGTGGCGCATCCTGACGATGTACTGTGGCAAAAAACACCCGTACTGCTATTTATTTCATCGGAAAAATCCCCCATGTTTTTCCGTAAAGCACCGGCGGTATAGTTTTTATCGTAGCTCCCAGTGATTACACCAAACTCAGCGCGAGACGCTCCACCAGTAATCGAATGACCAAACTCCTGAAATAACCCATACGGCTTGTAGTTGGTGGTTGATGTGGCGGGAAATGCTTGGCAATGTTCCTCACCCAAAAAACTCGGATCGCAGGCTTTTACTCGGACGGTCAGTTCTGGCCCGATGCCGCTGTATGTGGCTCCATCGGTTGTTCTGCTAGGTATGGTTATTTCATGCGCAATACCGCCTCCTCCTTTGTCGGCATCTTGGTAGTATCGTGCTAATTTGGGTCCGAAGGTTCCGACGTTGTTGTAATCTTCTCGCCATTGGCAAAGTCTGATTTCCACAGTGGACCAAAATCGGACGTTGCCTTTAACCATACGCATAATGGGTGCGTTGGGGTTCGCAGTGCTGCTGTCACTGGTTCCCAAGTTGCAAATGCTGAGACCGGCGTACACATTGGGGTTGCTGCCGGTTGTTTTGGTCAAATCACTTGTAGAGAATGGAGTGTAATCACGAATATCCGTGCCGCGATAGTATTTGACAAAAGAATGGGCGTCAAAATTCAATGCAGCTCGTTCTAGTATGGTGGTTCCTACGCCGCCCGTTGTTGTGTCTGTACTGCGTTTTCCGCCATAAAGAATTTTTCTGATGACATCAATTCTGGTCATGGATGACCAGTTTAAAAAATTTCCGCTCCAGTAAGATTGCGTGGATGGACAGGTATAGCGTGTGGATGTAACGGAGTTTGTTGTAGTGGTAGTTGCAGTTGCAATTGCGGCGGGGTTAAACTGGTTGCTTGTTGTATTGTATACGTAGCATTTTGTTGCATCAAAATACCCGTAATATTTAAATGAAGGTTTGAATGTCGTATCAATGACGCCGTCACCATCTAGATCTTCAAAATCTGTATAAACTGGCCCAAAAAGACTATGATCTTTGGACGCCGCCAGCATAAGCATGGGGCGGTTGGAGCTTGTTGTGATATTGGGTGGGACCAGCGATTGCGGCGTTGATACGTCTACGGCCGTTGCAAATGCTGGGTTTATTGTGAAAATCAGGCATGCTGCAGCAATAATCGCGGATTTGCTGTATTTAATGATAATCATGGGAGATCCTTAAATAGACCGATATGGATGGCCTGGATTTATTACTCGTTGGTGTAGATGGATTGCAGCACTACCTGGGTGCGTTGTGTATAACCAAATCCACGTGAAGTGATGCGGTAAACATTGATTTCTTTACCGCCTTCTATAGAGCGCTTGAAATATTCAATAAGGTATTCAGGCTGTATGGCAACACCACGTATATAAGGGGCCCCTGTGTAGGTCCCTAGGGGCACGCCACCAGTGAAGCCGCAATTGGTTGTGTTTACTGGAGTGCGTCCTGGTTTGCTGCTGAATGTGTTGTTCCATAAGCCCCCTCTGCCAGTGGGCCACCAGGGTTCTGGATTGATTGAGTTTCCGTTGCCGTCATCCCAAACGGATGCTCTGTACAAATCGTCACTTATTTGGCAGAGGCCGGTGAGGCAAGTCGGCCTAAAGTCGGAGGTACTGACGGCACCGCCCCTGCTGCAGGAGGCGTTTGTAGGCATGACGGTGGAAATGTTGTTCAGGTCGCGCTCCGCATCTCGCAGTGCGGATTCTGCTGCTTGGCGGGCAACCTGCTGGTCTAGCTGGTTGCGGGCCAGGCCTTCGCCCAGCATGGATTGGCGTGCCGCCCAGATGGTGAGTCCGGTAATGGCTAGCAAAAACAATAGCACCATCACCAGCGCAACGCCTTGTTGTTGTGCCATTTTTGCGGTGTAAGGGGGGGGGCTCCGTGTGTTCATGCAGGTCGTGTCAGTAGACTTTGTTGAGCCGGTTGTTCACTGAGAACACTTGGATAAAGCGCTTGCGCAAGCTGGTGTCGCTGGCCCCTTGGGTTTGGGTTATATCGTTGCAGTCCAGGTACGTCCGTTCCGCGCCGGCTTTGTCGGCGATTTTGGGGCTGGCCCCCATACTTTTGGTCATCACGCACACCCGAACGGCAATGACGCGGGCCCATGGAGGTATGGGGACTGGTGTGCTGATACCCTTGCTCAATTCGACCGTGCCCAGTTGATTGATGCCATCTGCGGAGAGGAAGCGGTCAACGGCGCGCATATTGGCGTCGGCAGTTGCAGCAAAAATTCCATAGGTAATCTGCAGGTCTTCAATGCCGTCAAGCATGGGTTGGTAGGTGTTGTTGGTGTTTGTGCCCCCGACTACGCTGCTGCTGGCCCCGTTGCCGCTGCAGGCCAGGCTGCCCGTGGGGATGGTTTGTTTGTCAATTTCCACTTGGCTGGTGTTGATGCTGTACCGGTTGGAGACAAACAGCGGCTGTACAGGCTGCGTCAGTGGATTGGTTCCGGTCCGGCCAAGGTTGCTTCCATCATTGGCGACATCGGCCCCCGTGCAGTCACGCCGGTCACCGGTATTGCTACTGGTCTGCATGGCCAGCGTGTCATTGGTGAAGTAATTGATGACGATGGAGTCCGGGGCGCCATTTGTACGGGGGCCGCAGGTGCCTGTTGTGGGTTGGAACTGGGCGCTGTCACATCCAAACAGGCCACTTGCATAGGCGGGTGCGGGCAATGCCCAATCGGTAGGGGGGTAGAAAGTGAGTTTCGGCATGGGTTCTGCCGCAGTCACCAGGTCGATGTTGGCTGGGTAGTAGCCTGCTTTGCGAATTTCTTGGCCCAGTAGCTGCAATGTAAAGGCACCCACTTCGGCATTGCTGCCCATGCGGTCTACGGCGCGCTGGGTTTCTCTGGTGCCTAGATAGACATAAGCGGCAGCGGTTATTAAAAACAAGGTGATAGCGAGCGTCACCATGAGCTCAATTAAGGTGACGCCTTGCTGGTGGTACTGGCGGTATGTCATGGCATGAAGGCAAAGCGGGTGCAGCGTACGCCTGCTGGCACGGCGGCAGCGCCAGGGCAGCAGGTTTGCTGCGCAAGGCCGTAAGTGATATTGGAATCAGTGTCGGCTAAGCAGCTGTTGGCGGTGACTAGACTGGCTTGGGTGCTGGCGGTGCCGTCGTCGGTGCGGAAGGATTTGTCGGTATTGTCTTTGTCCATCCACATCAGCGTGACATTGATGCCTGTGCTGCGATTGCCTTCTACAAATACCGCGCCTTGTGGCAGGCTTTCGCGCACGTTTTTGCGCCAATTCAACATGTCGTAGCTCGCTCGGTTAGCGGGGGTGCAGCTGGTGGTGCTGCCTTCACAGGCCACTGCGGCTAGTTGGGTGTTGAGTGTGGCGGTGGTAATAGCCTGCTGTGCAGCCCAGGTGGCTTGGAAGGTGTACATGGATTGGTTGGCTGCTGTGCTGGGTATCGTGCTCAATACGCCACCCGTGCGGAAGTTGGGGCCGGCTGCGAGAGGGTTAATGCGCACGTGATCGGCATAGTCGGCATACAGGGTGGCCGTGGCGGCGCGTGCCCAGCTACCCAGCTTGTATTTGGTGGTTGCAACCTGAAGCCCGGCAATGCCGAGCAAGCCGATCGACAGAACAACCACGGCCACCAGCACTTCAATCAGGGTAACGCCTTGTTCTTGCAGGCGTGGCGTATCGCGAAATTGCGGGGGGCATGGCGTGTGGGCGGGCGTCATGGTGTTCTTGGCTTCAAAAATTAGCGCAGCTGCTGCTTGCGGGAATGGATCGGGTGCGTCCGGTAATGGCTAGGCAGATGTTGAAGCCGTAATTCATCGTATTGGAGCTGTTACTGCTTTGGTGTATCAAATCAAACTCATCCGCTCGGTTGAGTCCGATGTTGCCGCGTGCATCGAAGTTGATTTTCCGAGTGGGCGTGCTGCGTTGTGATTGCAAGTAGTAGTCGGAGTTGCCAGCTCTGCGTACTAGAACCATGTCTTCCGGGACAGTCGGGGCATTGAGTGCTGCATTGCAATCCGGGTTCAGAAAGACGATCCAACCGATCTGCCAATCGCTGCCTGAGTTTGTACAGGTAGGTGATGCGTTGTCCACCGTGCTGCTCATGCACATTGTTGTGCATGTATTTTTGCCGACGGCTTCGCTGCGTGCCCGCAGCAAGCCACCCTGGAACTCATTTCCAATACTTGAAAAAGTATTGCGGACGATAAACGCCTGCAACGACGGCGTAGCCAGTGCCGCCAGTATTGCCACGATGGCAATCGTGACCATTAACTCAATGAGTGTGAATCCCCTATGGCGTAGCGCTAAGTGGGAAGATGGGTAAAGAAACATGTATGTGATTGTGCCGTTAACCCATCTGGCACAACCCGCCACTTATCTCGCAAAAACTACCGCTTACCTAGATGTCCTGGATCAGCCGGCTGAACTCGTCCACGTCTTCAAAGCTGCGGTAGACCGAGGCAAAGCGCACGTAGGCTACCTTGTCCAGGTTCTTCAGCTCGCGCATGACCAGTTCGCCCAGTTTGGCAGTAGGCATTTCCTTGACACCGCTGGATAGCAAGGTGCGTTCGATACGGTCCAGGGCCGCCTCTACTTGCTCTATGCCCACGGGGCGCTTGCGCAGCGCCAGGCGCATAGACGCCTGTAATTTGCTACGGTCGAAATCGGTGCGGCTGCCATCCTTTTTGACCACGCTGGGCATGGCGACTTCCGCCCGTTCGTAAGTGGTGAAGCGTTGCTCGCAGCCCCCACAGCGGCGCCGGCGACGGACCAGGTCGCCGTCGTCGGATTCACGGGTTTCAACTACTTGGGTCTCACCGTGGCCGCAGAAGGGGCATTTCATGGCTAGCTAACGCTTAGCGGTAGACGGGGAAGCGGCTGGTCAGTGCTGCGACCTTGGTGCGCACGGCGTCCAGGTTGGTGGCGTCACGCGGGTTGTCCAGTACGTCGGCCACCAGGTTCGCGGTGGCGCGGGCTTCTTCGTCCTTGAAGCCACGGGTGGTCATGGCGGGGGTGCCGATACGCACGCCGCTGGTGACCATGGGCTTTTCCGGATCGTTCGGGATGGCGTTTTTGTTAATGGTCATGTGGGCGCTGCCCAGTACGGCCTCGGCTTCCTTGCCAGTGATGCCCTTGGCGCGCAGGTCCACCAGCATGACGTGGCTTTGCGTACCGCCGCTGACGATGCGCAGGCCACGTTGGGTCAGGGTTTCGGCCACGATCTGGGCGTTCTTCAATACCTGTTGTTGGTAGGTTTTGAATTCGGGTGTGAGTGCTTCCTTGAACGCCACGGCCTTGGCTGCAATAACGTGCATCAGTGGGCCGCCTTGCAGGCCAGGGAAGATGGCGCTGTTGATGGCCTTCTCAAACTCTGACTTCATCAAGATGATGCCGCCACGCGGGCCGCGTAGGCTTTTGTGGGTGGTGGAGGTGACGATGTCGGCGTGGGGCACGGGGTTGGGATAGATGCCAGCGGCAATCAGGCCTGCGTAGTGGGCCATATCGACCATGAAGATGGCGCCCACATCCTTCGCGACTTTGGCAAAGCGCTCAAAGTCGATAGCAAGAGAGTAAGCGCTGGCGCCCGCAATAATCAACTTTGGCTTGGTTTCATGGGCCTTGCGTTCCATGGCGTCGTAGTCGATTTCTTCCTTCGCGTTCAGGCCATAGCTGACAACGTTGAACCATTTTCCGCTCATGTTCAGGGCCATGCCGTGGGTCAGGTGGCCGCCTTCAGCCAGGCTCATACCCATAATGGTGTCGCCGGGCTTGAGGAAGGCCAGGAACACGGCTTCGTTCGCCGATGCGCCGCAATGTGGCTGCACGTTGGCGGCTTCAGCACCAAAGAGCTGCTTGACCCGGTCGATAGCCAGTTGCTCGGCCACGTCCACGTATTCGCAACCGCCGTAGTAGCGGCGGCCTGGGTAGCCTTCAGCGTATTTGTTGGTGAGCTGCGAGCCTTGCGCGGCCATGACGGCGGGAGAGGCGTAGTTTTCGCTAGCGATCAGCTCGATGTGGTGTTCTTGGCGGGCGTTTTCGGCCTGGATGGCGGCGAACAGCTCGGGGTCGGTTTGTTCAATCAGAATGCGGCGGTCGTACATGGCAGTCCTATCAGACGAAGGTCTTGGGGTTGGAACAAGTGCTGCCCAGGCGAACGGCTGAACACCAGACCACAGCCTGGTGGCACGCTTCCCAGTGGTTGTCCGAAAAACCTTGTAATAAAGGTGCTGCGGTGGTCCACGTCAGCGTGAGCACCCGCTGCCGGGGTCACGCCTATCGCCAGTTGCGTACCCGTCTAGTGTAACGGAGCCAGCGAACGCAGATCAGTACTTGCCGAGTGCTGCCACTTTTTGTACGTCATCCGTTGCGGGCAGCTTTTGGACGGGCGCAGTGACGGGGATGGCACGGAGTTGCGGGGCCGTGGGCGTTGCGCGACCGGCGGCCACTTGTTGTAGTCGGGCGTGTTCGGCCATGACTTTGCTGGCGTAGCCACCGTCATCTTCGATGTTGGCCGCGCCTACGTAAAAACGTAGTCCGCCTTCGACTGAACCGGCGCGAGCAATGCACTCTTGCAATACTTTGACACCCACGCGCAGATTGGTCAGCGGATCAAACGCTGCCAGCTTGCCGCCAAAAACGTCGTACTTCTGGGTGTGAACCTGGGTCATGACTTGCATCAGGCCTTGGGCACCCACAGAGCTTTGAGCAAAGGGGTTGAAGCCGGATTCGATGGCCATGACGGCCAGGATCAAGGTCGGGTCGAGCTTGACGCGACTGCCGATGTCATAGGCTTCGGCCACCAGGGCGCTGACCGGTTCGGCCGCGACATGGTATTTCTTGCTCAGCCAATAAGCCACGGCCGCTTGCTGTTTAGGCAGGTCCTTGGGGTTGCTGGCGGTGGCACGGTCCACCGCCTCGGTGTCTGCCTCGGCAATGTCTTCCATACCGGTAGGTTCAACCTGGCGTTCTTGCAACCAGCCCATCAATTGGACTTCGGCCACCTGACGCAGATCGGGCCGGGCGGTCATGGTCACGACGGTAAAAGCCACAACCAAGCCCAAGAGGGCAAATCCGTTGTGGGTAATCTCAAAAAAGCCTTGGGCAATATCGGATGCGAAGGTTCGCAGTCCATGTCCTAACTTTTGTAACGCTGTCATAGCACTTCCTCATCGAGCGAAGGCCGGGGGCGATCAATTTGCGTAAGAGCAATTCGCTTTGGCACTTCGATTGGGTGGGTACGCTATCAGTATCCTGCGGCGCCTTCCAGGCTTGTGCAGCGATCTGATGTAGCCGGGGGTCGGCAGCGGATTCGGGTTGTCCCTAGGCCATAGGGGGAGGGACGGGCGGATTCTAGGAGGACTTATCATATCAAGTCAAGAATATGAAAGTTGATCCTTATAATAAATTGGCAATTTCGAAGCCCGTTTTCACCTAATTTGCACAGCGAAACTGTCACTTGGGAAAGGTGTCAGGGATTTTTTTGTTTCATGATGTAAGTACCTGATGGTAGTGTATACACCTGTTGTGTTGCTACTACCTCGATTTCATGTGTCAAGAAAATTGACTCAATCGCAGACTGCATATGCATTGAAAAGCAGATTTGTAATCCCCACCACCATGGACTAAATTGACACCGCCTGTGCAAACAGGCGTTCACCGGTAGGAGCCTGCTAAGCCTGACACTTTGCGACGGCGGTGTGGAGCAGCCCCGGTACTATATGGAGGCAATCTCTTGCTTCCAATGCAATGGGGGACATCACTCTCTCCCTTGCAAACCCAGACGGCATGAACCGCAAGTTCGCCGTCAAGCCCGGCGGCCAGGCTCACTACCTACCGTCCGGGCTTTCTGCTTTTCAGACGGTGCATTCCCTCACAGCGCCGCGCATGTCTGGCGGCAAAATGGGCACCATGACTTTTGCATCTTTTGTTTCCCGTCCATGGCTGCGCCGCGTGCTGTGGGCTCTCGCTGGTTTGTTGGTGTTATGGGCGCTGGCCTGGTTGGCGGTGCCACCGCTATTGAAAAGCCAGTTGGAGAAGGCGGGCAGCGAAAAGCTGGGTCGCCAGGTGCAGGTCGGCCACGTGGACTTCCACCCCTGGACGCTGGCACTGTCGCTGGATCAGCTCTCGATCGCCGGCCCCGCGGGGGCCACGCCGCAGCTGCGCATAGAGCATGTGCTGGTGGACGTGGCGCTTTGGCAATCCCTGCGCCGGCTGGCTCCCGTGGTCGATGCGATTGCGGTGCAACAGCCGCAGCTGAAGATCACCCACCTGGGCGAGGGGCGCTACGACTTTGACGATATCGTGGCCCGCCTGGCCACACCGCCTGATCCCCAGCCCAGCCCTACGCCTTCGTTTGCGCTGTACAACATCACTCTGACCGGCGGGTCGGTGGACTTTGTGGATCAGCCTGTGGGCAAAACCCATGCGGTGCGCGATCTGCACCTGAGCCTGCCTTTCATCAGTAACCTGGATTCGCAGCGCAGCATCCAGGCCGAGCCCAGGCTGGCCTTTACCCTGAATGGCAGCAGTTTTGACACCGCGGCCCAGACTACGCCCTTCGAGCCCACCCGCAAGACGGATGCGCATCTGGTCTTGAAAAACCTGGACTTGGCGCCCTATCTGCCCTATTTGCCCGCCAGCCTGCCGGTCAAGGTGCAGGGGGCGGTGCTGAATGCCGACCTGCAGCTGGCGTTTGAAGAAACTCCCAAGATGGCCGTGCGTCTGCGCGGCGTGCTGCAGGCCGACAAGCTGCGGGTGGCGAACCCCCAAGGCGCGCCGTGGCTGGCGCTGGACAGCTTGAAGCTGACGCTGGACGATGTGCGGCCGTTGGAGCAGGTGGTAAAGCTGTCTTCGATCGAATTGAACGCGCTAGCGCTGGATATGCGTCGCAATGCTGCCGGTCAGCTGGATTTCCTGGTGCCGCCGGTTGCTCCTAAAAACGTAGCTTCTCCCGCAGGTAAATCAAGCGCTAGCGGTCAAAAAGATGTTGAAGTTGCAGCGTCCTCGCCGTGGAAGCTCAACGTGGCCAAGCTGGCGCTGACACGGGGCAGTGTGCGCTGGACCGACGCCACGACCCACCCGGCAGCCCAGCTGGCTTTGAACGATGTGGCATTGGAGGCATCGGCCATCGCCTGGCCGTTCACCCAGCCGCTGAAGTTCAGCGGGCAGGCCCAGTTGGAGGAGGGTGGGAAGGCCCCGGTTGGCAAGGCTGCCGAGCTGCGCTTTAGCGGCTCCGCCACCGACCAGGAAGCGAATGTCGATGCCAGCCTGGGCGGCTTGCCGCTGGACCTGGCTGCGCCGTACTTGACCGCCGTGCTGGAGCCCCGGTTGAGTGGCCAACTGAATGCCGATCTGCAGCTGCACTGGAAGGCACCTGACACGCTGCAGCTCACGGCCAAGCAACTCACGCTGGACGGTCTGGCGCTGGGTACGCCGTCCAACGGCGGCAAGCCGGCAACGGCAGCCCTGGCCAGCCTGCGCCAGCTGCAGCTGCTGCAAGCCCAGGTCGATCTGGCCCAGCACAGCCTGCGTATCGGCAAGCTGGCCTTGACCGAGCCGCGTGCCAAGGTGGAGCGGGGCGCCGACCAACGCTGGATGTTCGAGCGCTGGCTGAAAACGGCCGCCGGTGGCGCGCCAGCAGCCGCGTCCGTGGCGACTGCGCCGGCGACTTCCAGCGCAACAGCCAAGCCCTGGTCCATCAACGTGGCTGACTTTGCCTTGGAGGGCGGCGCCGTCTCCTATATAGATAAGGCGACGTCTCAGCCTGTCTCCTTGGATTTGACGGCTTTGCAGGTGCAGATGAAAGACCTGGACCCGAACAGTGCAAAGCCCTCGCCGCTGAATATTGCCGCCCGTATCGGCGCCGGCAATGTAGAGGCTGGACGCATGTCTTACAAAGGTACGCTGGCTCTGCAGCCGCTGGCAGCCCAGGGCCAGGTGGATTTGGTACATCTGCCCCTGCATGCGCTGGAGCCGTATTTCGGTGCCGGCCTGAATGTGGACATTGTGCGGGCCGACACCAGCTTCAAAGGCCAGGTCGCTTACAGCGCCAGCCCGGCCGGGCCGGTGCTCAAAGTGCGTGGTGACGGTACGCTGGAGGAGTTCCGCGCCAACCGCTCGCCCTACAGCAGCACTCCAGACGCAGGTGCCAACCAGAACCGTGAATTGTTGAGCTGGAAGCTGCTGAACCTGCGCGGGGTCGACGTGGCGCTAGCTCCGGCCGCCGTGACCCGCATCGAGGTCAAGGAAACCGCGCTCAGCGACTTCTATGCCCGCGTGGTCTTGGACGAAACCGGCCGTATCAACCTGCAAGACCTGGTCAAATCCAGTCCGACGGAACCGGCTGGTGCTACTAATACTGTAGCTGCTAGCGCAGGTAAATCCAGCGCTAGCGGCCAAAATAATGCAAATGGTGCAGCGCCTGTGGTGCGCATAGGGGCCATCAGTCTGGTCAATGGCCGGGTGCAGTTCTCGGACCGTTTCATTAAGCCCAATTACAGCGCCAACCTCAGCGAGCTGACCGGCAAGCTGGGGGCGTTCTCCTCCGTGGCCGAGCAGGGCGTGGTACAGCAGGCCGACCTGGAGCTGCGCGGCCGGGCCGAGGGCACGGCCTCGCTGGAAATTCTGGGCAAGCTCAACCCGCTGGCCAAGCCCCTGGTGCTGGACATCAACGCCAAGGTGCGTGACCTGGAGCTGCCCGCGCTGTCACCCTACAGCATCAAATACGTCGGCCACGGCATCGAGCGCGGCAAGCTCAGCGTGGACGTGCACTACGTGGTCCAGCCCGATGGCCAGCTGACCGCCACCAACAGCATCATCCTGAACCAGCTGATTTTTGGCGACGAGGTGGCGGGCGCGCCGACCAGCCTGCCGGTGAAGCTGGCCGTGGCCTTGCTGGCTGACCGCAATGGCGTGATCGACCTGAATTTGCCCTTGTCCGGCTCGCTGAACGACCCGCAGTTCCGCATCGGGCCGGTGATCTTCAAGATCATCGGCAACCTGATTGCCAAGGCCATTACCTCGCCTTTCAGCCTGCTGGCCAGTGCCTTTGGCGGCGGTGGGGATGAGTTGAGCGTGGTCCACTTCGCCCCCGGCAGCACGGTATTGACCCCCGAGGCCCGGCAAAACCTGGACAAGGTGGCCAAGGCGCTGGAGGCGCGCAATGGCCTGAAGTTGACCGTGGTGGGCAGCGCCAGTGCCGAAGCCGAGCGTGAGGCTCTGCAAAAAGCCCGCCTGCAACGCCGTGTGTTGGCCGAAAAGCGCCGCAACGCCGTGGTGGACGGCGCGGCCGCGCCCGATGCCGATACCAGTGAGCTGGCGTCTATGGCTGTAGATCCGGCCGAATACCCGGCCCTGCTTAAGTCCCTGTACAAGCGGGCCAACTTCCCCAAACCGCGCAACGCCCTGGGTCTGGTCAAGGACTTGCCGGATGCCGATATGGAGCAACTGTTGCTGGCCAATCTGCCCGCCAGCGACGATGCGCTGCAGCGGCTGGCGGTACAGCGCGGTGTGGTTGTCCGTGACTATCTGGCGGGCCAAAAAATCCCGCTGGAACGCTTGTTCCTGGGGGCTGCCAAAACCTTGGCGACCGAGGCTACCTGGCAGCCACAGGCCGAGCTGCAGCTGGCCATGCCCTGAAAATCCGGGGCTGCCAGAGCGGGATTTATGCGGCGATTTGAAAAGCGGCGAAAATAGCACCTTCGCCCCGAACCGGACCTGTGTGCCGT
The DNA here is from genome assembly GCF_059418745.1 of Rhodoferax sp. GW821-FHT07F03. Taxonomy (NCBI): domain Bacteria; kingdom Pseudomonadati; phylum Pseudomonadota; class Betaproteobacteria; order Burkholderiales; family Comamonadaceae; genus Rhodoferax; species Rhodoferax sp. GW821-FHT07F03. The sequence goes on along the minus strand of NZ_JBWKQM010000011.1, from coordinate 2,936 downwards.
GGGGCCTAGCGGCCCCGGTGGCCGCTTGTTCTATCCCCAAATAAATTCATCCATGTTCGGCTTCTCTTCTCCTAAAACAACACCTGCCACTCCTTCTGAAAAGCCTGCCGTGAACGCCACAAAATCCCAAGAACCGCATCCGCTCGACACCCTGACGGGGGGCGCTTTTTCCGCCCACACCGCGGGAGAGCGTGCGCAGCGCATCCGCGACTGGCTGGTCACCAACCCCAGCTACGAGCAGATGCAGGAGGTGTTCCAGGAGCTGAACGGACGCGACCGTGGTGCAGCCAAGCCGTTGAAGGAAAAGCTGGACGAACTCAAGCGCAGCAAGGGCGCTGAAATCATCGCTGCCGAATGGGCCCGCAAGGCCACCGCGCTGCTGGCTCTGCCCAAGCTGAACATGGCCGATGCCATGGCCTGGCAGCGCGATGCCGCCAAGGCTGGCGCACCGCTGAGCAAGGAGCCGCTGGCCGCCCTGAAGGTACAGCTGGCCGACCGTGTCAAAGGCATTGAAGACCTGCAGCACCGTGTGCAGGTGCAGCGTGAAGCCGCCGTGCTGCTGGCCCAGCGCATCGAAGTGCTGTCCACCAAGCCTTGGCGCGATGCCCAGGCCGCACTGGACGTGCTGCGCAACGACGTGCAACACTGGCAAGACCAGGCTGCAGCCTTGGCGTCCGACAGCAACTGGACCAGCGTGGACGGCAAGTACCCCACCATGCTGGATGCCTCGCGTGGCCAACTGCTGGTGGTGTGGGATGCCTTCCAGGGCGCTTTGGCCCTGGTCGTCGCGGCCGACGCCGATGCCAATGCGCCGTTGCCTCCGGTGAATGTGTGGGCGGACGAAATCCGCGTGGCCCGTGGCATCCCATTGGAAGCCGCCAAGCCCGCCAGACAGGCCAAGGAGGCCAAGGCACCGGTGGACCCGGCCCTGCGCGAAGCCGCCAACAAGGCCGTGCAAGATGCACTCAGCAAGGTCGAGCAAGAAGTGGCCGAAGGCCATGGCAAGGCCAGCGCCGGCGCCGCAGCCGCATTGCGCAATGCCTTGAAAGAACACAACCGCCTAGTCGATGAGAAGCTGGGCAACGCCGCGCAAGCCGCGCTGGCTGCCGCCGGTGAACTGGAAGGCTGGCAGCGCTGGCGCGCCGACCAACTGCGCGAAGAACTGTTGATCAAGGCCGAAGGTCTGCTCAAGCGCCCCGACGGCCACGCCCTGGGTGGCCGCAAGATGCAAGACACGCTGCGCCAGATGCGTGAGCAATGGAAGCAGACCGACCAAGGCGGCGTGCCCAACCATGCGCTGTGGAAGCGTTTTGACGAAGCCTGCAACGAGGCCTACAAAGTCGTCGAAGCCTGGCTGGACAAGGTCAAGACCGAAGCCGTGGCCAACAAGGCCCAGCGCCTGGCGTTGATCGAAGAAGTCAAGGCCTGGGCCGCCGAGAACGTGACGGCCAAGGACGGCGACTGGAAGGGCTTCTCCCGCATCCTGCACCAGTTCGGCGACCGCTGGCGCGATGCCGGCCACTTGGGTGAGAAGGCCTTCGCTGAAATGCAGCCGCTGTGGAAAGAGGCCATCAGCCTGGCCGCTGCGCCATTGGAAAACCTGCAAAAGCAGAGCGTGGAACGCCGTCAGGCCATGATCGAAGAAGCCAAGCAACTGGGCGCCGCACCCGTGCTGCGCATCGACGCCGTCAAATCCCTGCAGCAACGCTGGCAGGCCGAGGCCCAGGGCGTGCCGTTGGATCGCAAGTTCGAACAAAAGCTGTGGGACGCCTTCCGCAAGCCGCTGGATGAGGCCTTCAACCGCAAGACCGAAGAGCGCAGCAAGGCCGCCACGGCCCTGAGCGACCGCGACCGTATGGTGCTGGACGCCGCCAAGGCCCTGGATGCCGCGAACGCCTCCGGCGATGCGCAAAAGATCCGCTCCGCCATGGCCGACCTGGAAGCTGCCTTGCGTGGCCAGGCCCTGGCTCAGGCCGCCGTGAATGCCGACAAGGCCGACGCTGCCGCCCAGTCCGCTGTGCAGGCCGAGTCAGCCGCTGCCGCGCCAGCGGCTGAGGTCTCTGAAGAAAATAACCCTGCAGCGCAGGAAGAATCTGCGCAAGCAGCTATTGAAAATGTAGCAAACGCAGAACCCACCGCAGAAGCAGCCCCGGTTGAAGCGCCCAAGCCGGTGCGCAAGCCTGTGGTGGCGATGCGCGGCGACGACCGTCCCGGCATGAAGAAGGCCGAGCCCGCACCCGCTGCGGGCCGTGGCGGCAAGTTTGGTGACCGCAAGGACGGCCCGCGTGGCGCGGCCCGCCCGGGCGACAACAAGTTCGAGCCCCGCCGCGACGACCGTGGTGGCCGTGACGGTGGCCGTTTTGGCGAGCGCCCTGCGTTCGAAGACCGTGGCCCACGCCTGGGCGATGCGGCCTTCCGCGCCCAGCGCGATGCGCTGGAAAATGCCCAGCACGCGCTGAAGAAGCTGGCCGCGCAAGCCCATGGCGAGGTCTTGACCGACCTGCTCAGCGCCTGGGAAAAACGCGACGTGGCTCAGCTACCCAGCGTCCAGGCCCTGGGCCATGGTGTGAACCCAGCGACCCGCACGGCCTGGGCACAAAGCCTGAGCGCCCCCGCAAAGACCGATGAAAAGACGGCCGCAGAAGCCCTGCTGCGTCTGGAAATCGCTGCTGAAGCACCCACGCCGGCCGAGTTGGTCAGCGCCCGTCGCATGCTGCAACTGCAGTTGCTGACCAAGCGCAACGACCCGTCGCCCGCACAAACCTGGGCGCAAGATGCGGCCAAGGTCTGGGCCAGCAACTTCGATGCCGGCCAGGCGCGACGCATGCAGACCGTGCTGAAAGTCTTGCTCAAGCGCTAAGAACGTGTTCACGATCTTCTGAGCAGCAGGGCCAAGAAAGCCAGGTGGACAAACTGCAGGCTGGTGTTGATGTGGC